>JBPCXC010000176.1:0-9754 GCA_051008875.1 bacterium | reverse complement strand
TGGCGGGGTGGTGTGAGCAAGACATGAATCTCCGCTCGCACCACAAGCCAGCAGGGCTTCGCCCTGCCTCACTCGCGTTCGCAAGTGTGGATTCCCGCTCAACAGACCGCGGGAATGACGGCCTAGGGGGGGCGAGAATGACGGCGGTGGGTGTGCGTGCGGCGGTGACGGCGAGGGCGGTGGGCGCGTTGCTGCGGTTGTGGGGAATTGCGCTCGGTTGATTTTTTCTCCGTTAGGGCTTGATTTTTGGAATCGAGTCATTATGATTAGCACTCACCAGAGGCGAGTGCTAACAAAATCCATTCGATTTCCCGCTCCCGCCCTCGTACAATCTCAATTTTGTTTCAATTTCAATATCTTACGAGGAGAACTAGCGTATGAATATCCGTCCGCTTCATGATCGTGTGGTCGTCCGGCGCGTCGAAGACGAGCGCACCAGCCCGGGTGGCATCGTCATCCCCGACTCCGCCGCCGAAAAACCGATGCAAGGAGAAATCCTGGCGGTCGGCAACGGCAAGGTGCTCGACAACGGCGAACAACGAGGTCTCGACGTCAAAGCCGGCGACAAGGTGCTGTTCGGAAAATACTCCGGCACCGAAGTCAAGGTCGACGGCGAAGAGGTGCTGGTGATGCGCGAAGACGACATCATGGGCGTCATCGAAGGCTGAACCCGAAATCAATCCCAATCAAATCACTGAACCCAATATCTCATCAGGAGTAAACAATGGCTGCTAAAGAAGTCGTATTCGGCGAAAGCGCGCGAGCGCGAATGCTGCGGGGCATCAACACCCTCGCCGACGCCGTCAAGATCACCCTCGGTCCGAAGGGCCGCAACGTGGTGCTGGACAAATCGTTCGGCGCGCCGACCGTCACCAAGGACGGCGTTTCGGTCGCCAAGGAGATCGAACTCAAAGACAAACTCGAGAACATGGGCGCGCAGATGGTCAAGGAAGTCGCGTCCAAGACCTCCGACGACGCCGGCGACGGCACCACCACCGCGACCGTGCTGTCGCAGTCGATGGTGTTCGAGGGCATGAAGGCGGTCGCCGCCGGCATGAACCCGATGGACTTGAAGCGCGGCATCGACAAAGCGGTGGTCGCCGCGGTCGAGGACTTGAAGAAACTCTCGCGCCCATGCGCCGACCACAAGGAGATCGCCCAGGTCGGCACGGTCTCGGCCAACGCCGACGCCAATGTCGGCAACATCATCGCCGAGGCGATGGAGAAGGTCGGCAAGGAGGGCGTGATCACGGTCGAGGAGGGCAACACGCTGGAGAACGAGTTGGAGGTGGTCGAGGGCATGCAGTTCGACCGCGGCTATCTGTCGCCGTACTTCATCAACGACCAGGACAGCATGGCGGTCAATCTGGAGACCCCGTATGTGCTGATCTACGACAAGAAGATCTCCAACATCCGAGACCTGCTGCCGATCCTCGAGGCGGTCGCCAAGGCGAGCCGTCCGCTGATGGTCATCGCCGAGGACGTCGACGGCGAGGCGCTGGCGACGCTGGTGGTCAATAACATCCGCGGCATCGTCAAGGTGTGCGCGGTCAAGGCGCCGGGCTTCGGCGACCGTCGCAAGGCGATGCTCGAAGACATCGCGATCCTGACCGGCGGACGCGTGATCAGCGAGGAGGTTGGCATGAACCTCGAAGGCGCGACGCTGGAGGACTTGGGACAAGCCAAGCGCATCCAGGTGTCGAAGGAGAACTCCACCATCATCGACGGCGCCGGCAGCCACGGCGACATCGAGGCGCGGGTGAATCAAATCCGCGCCCAGATCGAGGAGGCGACCTCCGACTACGACCGCGAGAAGATGCAAGAGCGCGTCGCCAAACTCGCCGGCGGAGTCGCCGTGATCAAGGTCGGCGCCGCCACCGAAGTCGAGATGAAGGAGAAGAAGGCGCGCGTCGAGGATGCGCTACACGCCACCCGCGCGGCGGTCGAAGAGGGCGTCGTGCCGGGCGGCGGAACCGCGCTGGTGCGCTGCACCAAGAGCGTCTCCAAGGTCTCCGGCGACAACCCTGACCAAGACGTCGGCATCAAGATCACGCTGCGCTCGCTGCAAGAGCCGCTGCGCCAGATCGTCGCCAACGCCGGCGAAGATTCTTCGGTCATCCTCAACAAAGTGGCGGAGGAGAAGGGCAACTTCGGCTACAACGCCGCCAGCGGAAAATACGGCGACATGATCGAGATGGGCATCCTCGACCCGACCAAAGTGACCCGCGCCGCGCTGCAGAACGCCGCGTCGCTCGCCGGGCTGCCGATCACCACCGAAGCGATGGTCGCCGAGATCCCCGAGGACAAGCCGGCCGCTCCGGCGATGCCCGACATGGGCGGCATGGGCGGAATGGGCGGCATGATGTAACGCGCCGTCATCGTCGCGCGCGATTCGATTTCTGGTCGCGCGCGATTGGATCGTTCGCGATTCAAACCGAAAGGCTCCGCAGCGATGCGGAGCCTTTTTTATGTGCGCGTCTGGTCGCGCCGCCGAGCACGCCGACGTCGCGCGCGCAGAAGATTGCTAACCGCGATGCGCCACACCACGCGCACCGCGAAATACGCGAGCGTGCCGAGCGCGCTGCCGAAGATCAGGCAGCCGAGCCACAGCGCCGCGAATTGCTGCGCCATGCCCTCGATGGTGAGGTCGCCGAGCGCGCCGTCGGGCGCGCCGAGCAAGGTCGCGCCGAGCCAATACGGCGGCGCGTACAACACCACCCAGGTGAACGGGTTGGAGAGCCACACCAGCGCGACCGACAGCGGCAGGTTGGCGCGCCACAGGATCGCCAAGAACGCCGCTGCCAGCATCTCCATCGGCATCGGCAGATAGGCGCAGAACAAGCCGATCGCGGCGGCGCGCGAGATCGCGTTGCAGTGCACCGCCCACAGCGCCGGCTCGCCGAAGCGCGCGCCGAAATAGCGCAGCGCCGGCAGCGACTTGATTCGCGCCGGGCTCGGCAGATAACGTTTGATTCGAGATCGCAACATGCACGCCGAAGTGGTATGATCGCTCCACAATCAAGGATGGATGCTGATTATGCGTCAATTCAATGGCGTCAAGGACGACCGAGTCACGGACGACCGCGCCAACGGATTCAATCGCCGTCGCGCCGGTCGATCCGGCATCTCGCCGACCCACCTGTGCCTGCTCGCGTTCTGCGTCGGCGTGATCGCGCTGCGCTTTTGCGCGCAACTTCCGCCGCTTGGCGTCAGCGTCAGCGCGCTGGTGTTGCTGCTTGCGCTGCTTGGCGTCGGCGTATTCGGGCGGCAATGGCGCGAATGGCTGCGTCCGGCGGCGGCGTTGGCGTTGGGTTTTTGCTGGGCGCAGATCAACGCCGCGGCGACGCTCGCGACCGCATTGCCGCATGACTTGGAGAAGCGCGACGTGGTCGTCGAAGGGCGCGTGCTCGGCGTGCCGGTCGGCGCCGGAGACTATCAACGATTCGACTTCGCCGTCGAGCGACTCGAGCGCGATGGAGTCGCGCATTCATCGCCGCGCAAAGTCCGGCTGAAGTGGTATCGCGGCCAGCCGCCGGTGCGCGTCGGCGAGCGTTGGCGATTCACCGCGCGCTTCAAGCGCGCCCGCGGCTATCAAAACCCCGGCGCGTCGTTCAACTACGAGACCTATTTGTTCCAGCATCGCATCCGCGCCACCGGCTATGTCCGCGCGCGACCGCTGCCGTTGCGATTGCAACCGCCGCGCGCGCATGTCATCAACGCCTTTCGCCAACGCGTCGCCGAGTTCATCCGCGTCGAGACCGGCGCGCGCGCGCGCAGCGGACTGCTCGCCGCGCTGACCGTCGGCTTGCGCAGCGGCATGACCGCGCGCGACTGGGAAGTGCTGCTGCGCACCGGAACGATTCACTTGATCGCGATCTCCGGCTTGCACATCGGCTTGGTCTCGGGGCTGGTGCTGATGTTGTTCGCATGGTGCTGGCGCAACGCCGGCGCGCTCGCGCTGCGGCTGCCGGCGCCGAAGGCGGGCGTGCTCGCCGGGCTGCTGGCGGGCTGCGTCTATGCGCTGCTGGCGGGCATGACTACTCCGACGCAACGCGCGGTGTGCATGCTCGCGGTGGTCGCGTTGGCGTTGTTCTTCCAACGTCGGCCATTCGGCTTCGAGACTTGGGCGATCGCGCTCGCCGCGGTGTTGATCGTCGATCCGTTGGCGCCGTTGTCCGCCGGCTTCTGGCTGTCGTTCGGCGCGGTGATGATCTTGATCTACGGCGTCACGCGCACGCGCGATGTAACTTCGCCATCGGCGCAACCCGCCGCGACTTCCGCCACCACATCCGCGTCGCGTTATCGCGCGTTGCGCAAACTGATCGCGTGGTCGGCGGTGCAAGCGGTGTTGTTCATCGGTATGGCGCCGCTGTTGGTCGCGTTGTTCCAGCGCGTCTCGTTGGTCGCGCCGCTCGCCAATATGATCGCGATTCCGATGATCGGTTTGATCGCGGTGCCGCTGGCGTTGTTCGGCTTGCTGTTGTATGCGCTCGGCCTTGCGCCCGCGGCGGCGTTTTTGTTCGACGCTGCGCTTACGGTCATCAACGCGTTGTGGGCGTTGCTCGAATGGTTGTCGGCGTCGGCTTGGGCGGTGTGGCGCCAGCCGTCGCCGCCGCTGTGGTCGTTGCCGCTGGCGGCGATCGGCGCGGCGTTGCTGCTCGCGCCGCGGGCGATGCCGGCGCGTTGGAGCGGGCTGCTGTGGATGCTGCCGCTGCTGGCGCCAACGCCTTCGCAGATCGCGCCGGGCGAATATCGCTACACCATGCTCGAGGTCGGCCACGGCTTGGCGTCGGTGGTGCAGACCCGCAACCATCTGCTGGTGTATGACGTCGGGCCGAGTTTCGCCAACGGACTCGACGCCGGCGAGGCGATCGTCGCGCCGTTTTTGCAGCAACTCGGCGCGCGCCGCATCGACGCGCTGGTGGTCAGCCACGGCGACAACGATCACAGCGGCGGCCAGCGCGCATTGCTGGCGCGCTTCGACGCCGCGCGCGTCCTCGCCAGCGCGCCGCAGGGAATCGCTGGCGCGCGCACGTGCCGCGCAGGGCAGCGTTGGACTTGGGACGGCGTGCGCTTCGAGATGCTGTCGCCGCGCGGTGCGCATGATCAATCGCTTGGTAAGTTGCATGCGCCGCATCGCGGCAACGAAGATTCCTGCGTGCTCAAGGTTCAGTCCGAGTTCGGCGCGCTGCTGCTGACCGGCGACATCGGCAAGCCGACCGAAGCGAAGTTGGCGGCGTTGGGTTCGGGCATCGCGGCTGACGTGCTGCAAGTGCCGCATCACGGCAGCAAGACCTCCTCGACCGAAGTGTTCCTGCGCCAAGTCAAGCCCGCCGTCGCGCTCAACAGCATCGGCTATTTGAATCGCTATCGCCATCCGCACGACGACGTCCGCGAACGCTATGCGCGCCTGCGCATTCCGCTATACAACACCGCCGACGAAGGCGCGATCACCGTGTCGTTCTCCGCCGCCGGCATCGCGCTGCACGGACAACGCGGCGCGGAACGGAAATACTGGCTGTTGCCGCCGCGCTGGCTGGAGCGAATGGTGCGCGTCGAAGCGCGGCGATAGCGAAAGGGATTTCGCGCGCGCAATCGAATCGTGTGCGGAAGCGAAGCGTGAATCGAATCGCGCAAACCGAATCGCGCGAACGAATCGCGCAACCGAAGCGTGAACCAAAATATGCGAATCGAAGTGCGAGTCAAATCGTGAATCGAATCGCGCCAATCGAATCGCGAATCAAATCTCGCTATTCCATCTCCCGCGCCGCGCGGATACCGTCGGCGACGTTCACTTTCCATAGCAAGTAGCCGCCGACTGCGAACAGCAACAGCAGCGCGAGGATGCTGTCGCGTTCGTCAGCGCCGGCGATTGCGATCGGCACCAGCGCCATCAGCAGCGGGCCGAGGATCGCCGCGAACTTGCCCATCATGTTGAAGAAGCCGAAGAACTCGGCGCTCTTCGACTTCGGCACGAATCTTGCGTACAACGATCTACTGAGGCTTTGCACGCCGCCTTGCACCAAGCCGATGGCGATCGCCAACAGATAGAAGTCGGCTCCCGAGTCGAGCCAGCGCCAAGCGTACAGAACCACTGCGGCGTACACCGCAAGTCCGATCAAGATGCCGCGCCGCGGACCGATGCGCTTGCCCAGCGCGCCGAACGCGAGCGCCGCCGGGAAGGACACGAATTGGGTGAGCAGCAGCGCGGTGATCAGACTTTCGCGCGGCAAGGCGAGGATGCGGTCGCCGAAGAACACCGCCATCTTGATGATCGTGCCGACGCCGTCGATGTAGAACCAATAGGCGATCAAGAACAACGCGAGCGCGCGCATGCGACGCACTTCGGCGAGGGTGTCGCGCAACTGCGCTACGCCTGCGCGCATCGCCGCGCGCGCGTCCATCGTCGGCGCGGGTTCGTCAACCATGCGCAGCAACGGCAGCGTGAACACGCCCCACCACGCCGCCACGCTGATGAACGATGCCGCCAGCGCCGACGATGCGTCGGCCAGCCCGAACCACGCCGGCTGAGTCACCATCAGCACGTTGAGCGCGAACAACAACCCGCCGCCGACATAGCCGAGCGCGTAGCCGTATGCCGAGACCACGTCGAAGTCGTCCGGCGCGGACACGTCCACGATCATCGAGTCGTAGAAGATGTTGGCGCCGGAGAAGCCGATCGAGCCGGCGCCGTACAACAGCAGCCCAACCCACCACATGCCGACGTGCACCCAAGCGAGTCCGGCGCTCATCAAGATGCCGATCATCGCGAACGCGGCGAGGAATCGCTTGCGCCGTCCGCCGCAGTCGGCGATCGCGCCGAGCAGCGGCGCGGCGACGGCGATCAGCAAACTGGAGACCGCGAGCGCGATGTTGAACCAGAACTGCGAATCGCGCGCCGACATGTCGGCGGTGAGCACGCTGTAATAAACCGGGAAGAAGCCGGCGATGATGGTGGTGGCGAAGGCCGAGTTCGCCCAGTCGTACAGCGCCCACGACAGCGCCGCGCGATTCGACCAAACCGGATGCGCGCCGCTCACAACGAAGTCGCTGGCAACGAAGAAATTACGCGCGCCAAATACGCCCACACATACTCGGCGAAACTCCATCGCACTTGCAGGTGGAACAGCGGCTCGGCGTCGTCGCGCGGCGGGAGTTTGTGCAGCAGGATGCTGGCGTGGCCGAAGCGCGACTGCGCGCATTGCCCGGGCGTGAACTCGCGCGCGTGCAAGTCGAGCGGGCAGCCGCGCGCCAACGCCGCGACCGCGTGCTCGCCGGCCAACTCGAGCACGGTGTAATAGTCGGTCACTTCGGTGACGGCGTGATGCAGCGGCGCGAGTTGCTCGCGCAGTCGTCGCGTAATCGAGTCGGCGCGCGCCGGCGGGCAGTGCAGCAGCCACTCGTTCGGACCGAGCCAGAACGCGGTCAAGTCGTCGTGCATCGCCGCGCGGTTGGCCTTGCGCGGCAGCGCGGACGCGTCCGCCGACACCTCCAGCGCGCGCGCGACGCGCCGGTGGAAGCGCGCGTCATCGGCGTCGCCGCGCAGATTGATCTTGCCGCGCCACGGCAACTGGCGCAGACGGGTGCGGCCTTCGATCGGCTCGCGATGGCGGCACGGCGCGGTCGGCTCGATGCCGTTCGCGTCGCCCGCGTCGCTCGCGCGTTCGGGCGCGTCGTCGTCGTTCATGTCTTCGTTCATGTCTTCGTGCTCAGCCACGCGCTCGTTCTCCGGATGGGTCGAGGAACACGCTGTCGACGATGGTCGCGCGGTGGGTCGTGCCGTCGGTCAGCGCAATCTCGATGCTCTCGCCTTTGCGCGCCAAGCCGTCGGCGATCAGCCCGAGCGCGATCGAGCGGCCGAGGTTCGGACTCATGTAGCTCGACGAGATGTGGCCGAGCATCTCCATCGGCGGTGGTCGTCGCTCGGCGACCGCATGCGCGCCTTCGGGCAACACCCGATTCGGGTCTTCGCTCAGCAGCCCGACCAGTTGCTTGCGCCCGGCGCGCGCGGTGTCGCTGCGCGTCAGCGATCTCTTGCCGATGAAGTCGGCCTTGGTCTTCGACACGATCCAGTCCATGCCGAGATCCAACGGCGTGACCGTGCCGTCGGTGTCCTGGCCGACGATGATGAAGCCCTTCTCGGCGCGCAGCACATGCATCGCCTCGGTGCCGTACGCGCAGATGCCGTGGCGCTCGCCGGCGCGCATCAACGCGCGCCACAACGCCAGCCCGAAGCGCGCCGGCACGTTGATCTCGAACGCCAACTCGCCGGTGAAGCCGATGCGGAACACCCGCGCCGGAATGCCGGCGACCTCCATCTGCTGCATGGTCATGAACGGAAACGACTCGCGCGCCAGCCGCGCCAATGGTTGGTCGCACAACTCGGCGAGCAGCGCGCGGCTGTTCGGTCCGCTGATCGACGCCACCGCCCATTGCTCGGTGACGCTGGTGCAATACACCTTCAGATGCGGCCACTCGGTCTGCAGCCATTCCTCCAGCCAGTTGAGCACGCGCGCCGCGCCGCCGGTGGTGGTGGTCATGTGGAAATGATTTTCGCCGATGCGCGTGGTGACGCCGTCGTCGAACACCATGCCGTGCTCGTTCAGCATCAGTCCGTAGCGGCACGCGCCGATGTTCAGTTTGCTCCACGCGTTGGTGTACACCATGTCGAGCAGTCGCGTCGCGTCCTCGCCCTGGATGTCGATCTTGCCGAGGGTCGAGGCGTCGAGCACGCCGACCGCGTTGCGCGCGGCGAGGGTCTCGCGCTGCACCGCGGCGTGCATGTCTTCGCTGCCCGTCGGGAAATACCGCGGCCGCTTCCAGTCGCCGACGTCCTCGTACACCGCGCCGCGCCGGTTGTGCGACGGATGCATCGGCGTGGTGCGCTGCTGCAGGAACAACTCGCGCCGCTCGTGGCCGATGATCGCGCCGAAGGTCAGCGGCGTGTACGGCGGACGGAAGGTGGTCGCGCCGAGCGCGCCGGGCGCGTCTCCGCGCAATGCGGCGAGCGCGGCGAGCGCGTTCAGGTTCGAGGTCTTGCCCTGGTCGGTGCCCATGCCGGTGGTGGTGTAGCGCTTCAGATGCTCGACCGCGTCGAAGCCCTCGCGCGCCGCCAGCGCGATGTCGGCGACGGTCGAGTCGTTGTGCAGTTCGTGGAAATGCTTCTTCGGCCCGCGTCCGATTGGATGATCGCAAGGCAGAATCCACAGCGGTCGCATCCGGCCGTGACGTGGCTCGTCGATGCGCGGCGCGGACTCGTCGTCGTTGTTATCGTCGTCGTCATCGTCGCCGCTGAATCCGGCGGCGGCTGCGGCGGCGCGACCGGCGGCGCGGCCTTGCGTCAGGCATTCGTCAATGTATTGCGCGCCGCGGCAGGCGCCGGCGCAGAACATCGAGTTCGAGCCGCGCGGATTCGGCAGCGGCGCGTCGGCGCGCGTTGCGTCGTCGTTTGCATCGTCGGCGACGACGGCGGCGGGTAGCAGGCAATGCAGTCGGTCGCTGAACGCGAGTTCGATCTTGGCTTGGCTGAGCAGATGCACGGTCGGCGTCCAGCCGCCGGACACGGCGACGGCGTCGCAGTCCAGCGTCCGCGCGTCGCCGCGCACATCGTCGCCGTCGGCCGACAACGCCATCACCGCGACTTGCGTGATTCGTCCGCGCGCGTACTGCACCGCGCTGATCGTGCTGTCGAAATGGATGGCGATGCCGGCGTGGGGGGGGGGGGGGGGAGGGGGGAGGGAAGGGGAGGGGGGGA
>JBPCXC010000175.1:0-3281 GCA_051008875.1 bacterium | reverse complement strand
TGCGCCGCGCTCCTCGGAGTATCGGTCGCGCCGGCGTCGCCAGATTTCGCCGATGCGCTCGGCCAGCGCGTCCTCGTCTATCCCTGCGCGCAGCAACGCGCGCAAGTCGAACCCGGCGCTGGCGAATAGGCAGGTGTAGAGTTCCCCGACCGCGGACAAGCGCGCGCGCGCGCAGGCGCCGCAGAACGGCTGGCTGATCGACGAGATCACGCCGATCTCGCCGGCGCCGTCGGCGTAGCGCCAGCGCTTGGCGACCTCGCCGCGATAGTTCGGGTCGAGCGGCGTCAGCGGATAGGCGGCGTGGATCGTGTCGACGATCCGCCGCGCGGTGAACACCCGCCGCGGCGACCATTGATTGTGATTGCCCACGTCCATGAACTCGATGAAGCGCAGGATCGCGCCGCTGCCGCGGAAGCGCCGCGCCATCGGGATGATCTCGCCGACGTTGACGTCGTTCTGCACCACCATGTTGATCTTGACCGAATCGAAGCCCGCCGCGAGCGCGTGGGCGATGCCGTCGAGCACATCCTGCAGCGGCGAGTCGATGCGGTTGATGCGGCGATAGACCGCCGCGTCGAGCGCGTCGAGGCTGATGTTGACTCGGCGGATGCCGGCGTCGCGCAACGCCCGCGCGCGCGGCGCGGTCAGCAGCGACGCGTTGGTGGTGATCGCCAGATCATCGAGCCCGTCGAGTCGCGCCAGGCGCGCGATCAGCGACTCGAGATCATGCCGCAGCAGCGGCTCGCCGCCGGTCAGGCGCACCTTGCGCACGCCGAGGCGGATGAACGCGCGCACCAGCGTCTCGATCTCCTCGTAGCGCAGCAGTTCGCGGCGCGGCAGGAAGCGATAGTCGCGCCCGAACACGTCCTTCGGCATGCAGTATTCGCAGCGGAAGTTGCAGCGGTCGGTGACCGACACACGCAAGTCGTGCAAGCCACGCCCGTGATGATCGCGCGGCGCGTCGGACGATTGCGATGCGATGGATGGAGAGTCGTTCATTTCGCGAAAACCTACTGCAGTCGATGATGCGGCGGGCGATGATGCGGGCGCGCCATCAACCGCTCAGCCGCCCTACCCGCCCTGGATCGACGGCCACACCGCCAGCACATCGCCGTCGCGCAGCGGCGCGTCGTGCTGCTCGGGCGGCAGGTGCGCGCCGTTCAGCATCATCACCTTCGCCTCCGCCGGCGGCAGGCGATAGCGTTCGATCAGCATCCGCGGCGTAATCGCGTCGGCGTCGCCGGCGTCGATCTCGAGCGCGTTGCCGTCGGCTTGCGCCGGCAAGTGCTCGGCCAAGTTGGAGAACAACTTCAAGGTGATCTTCATCGCCGTTATCCGCCCCCTTTGTGCAAGTATCGCTTGTATCTACGCATGAAACGCTCGAAGCCGGCGTCGCTGAAGCCGAAGAACTCGAGTCTAACCGAAGTCACCGGCAAGGTGATCGCGGCAATCGAACGACTGCGCTGCGGCTGCAGCGTCAGCCGCACGCGCGCCTCGCTGGTCTTTTTCCCGCTATGCGGCGTTGCGCCGCCTCGCTCGCTCGGTTGCGTATTGACATACGCGCCCTCGCTCTCTCGTTGCGCGCCTTGCCTATCGGAAAAAATCCTGCGCGAGTCGTTGGTCTTTTTCCCGCTATGCCGCGTTGCTTGCCTATCGGAAAAAATCCGGCGCGAGGTTTTGTCGTCGTCGATGTCGGCAAGCGATTCGTCGCGGCGCAGATGATAGATTAGATCGGACTGCCGCTCGATGCGGAACGGCGCGACCGCCGCCGGCAGGCCGCTTAGCAACTCGCGATGGGTGAATCCCATTTCGGCCTCGTGGACGAAGTCGGGCGCGCTCACCCGCCCGCCACCGGCGGCCAAATCGCCAGCACGTCGCCGTCGCGCAGCGGCTCGTCGCGCTGCTCGGCGGCGACATAGACGCCGTTGACCAGCACCAGATGAACCTGCGCGCGCGGCACCGCGAAGCGGTCGATCAACTGGTTCGGCGTGACCGGCGCATCGAGTTGCAACGCCACCGCCTGGCGCACCGCCGTCGGCGGCAAATGCGCACTCAGCGTGGCGAACAACTTGAAAGTGATCCGCACCCGCATCATCAATCGCGACCGCCCGACCGAGTCGGCAAATGCGCGCTCAGCGTGGCGAACAACTTGAAGGTGATCCGCACCCGCGCCGCGCCATCAGCCACGACCGCTCGATTGAGTCGCCGCCAGATACGCCTCCATCAGTTGCAGCGGATTTTCCATCAGCCGCGCTTTCCATTCGCCGAGGCCGAAGCGTCCTTGGATCAGTCCGCGCAGGATGCCGATGTGCTCGGTCAGGCCGAGGGTGTTGGCGCCGATCAGGCGGTCGTCCTCGAAGCGCAGGCGGATGTAGCGGAAATTTTCTTCATCCAGCAACGCGCTGCTGTCGCCGCCGTCGACGCCTTGCCACAGGCCGTATGAGGCCGAGATCAAGCCGATGGTGTCGAGCACGTTCATCGCCACCGCGCCTTGGTGCGCGACCGATTGCGGGCGGTGCATGTTGTGCGCGGCGACGCGCGCGTGCTCGACCGCGGTCGGCTGGATCGCCTGCACGCTGTATTCGCCGGTGGAGAAATCGCGACCGCAGGCGACGTCGCCAGCGGCGTGGACGTCGCGCGCGGACGCGGCGAGATATTGATCGACCAGCACCGCGCCGTCGCGCAACTCGATGTCGCTGCCGTCGAGGAAGTCGGCGTTGGCGCGCACGCCGACCGCGCTGATGACCAACTCCGCCGGCACCGCCGCGCCGCCTTCGATGCGCACCGCGAGGCGACCGTCGTTGGAGTCGTCGGCGTCGATCGCCGCCACCACCGAATCGACCTTGACCGCGACGCCTTTTTGCTCGCACCATTTCTGCAGCAGCGCGCCGCAGGTCGGGTCGAGCATGCGCGGCACCATGCGGTCGCCCATCTCGATCACCGTCAGTTCGGCGCCGGCGTGCACCAGCGCCTCGAGGATGATGCAGCCGATGAAGCCGGCACCGATCAGCACCACCGGCGCGCCCGGGCGGATGCCGTCGGCGATGCGGCGCGCGTCGGCGAGCGTCCAGCAGTTGATCACCTTGGGATGATCGATGCCGGGAATCGGCGGCGTGATCGGCCGCGAGCCGGTCGCCAGCAGCAACTTGTCGTAGTCGCATTCGGCGCCGCTCTCCAGCCGCACGCGCATCAAAGCCGCGTCCACCGACCGCGCGCGATCGTCGCGCGTGTCGATGCGCAGATCGGCGAAGTGATTCGCGCGCTTGCGCAAGTACGTGCCG
>JBPCXC010000174.1:0-3044 GCA_051008875.1 bacterium | reverse complement strand
ACCCCGAGCACCGCCCACGCGGCGGTCACGTCGGCGACGATGCAATGCGCCTCGGCGGCGATGTTGCGCGCCAGCCAGTCCAAATCGCGTCCGCCGACCGCCGCGCCGCTGACCACCAAGTACGAGTCTTCGGCCAGGCGCGTCACGGTCAGGTCGGCTTCGATGCCGCCGCGCTGGTTCAGCCAATGGGTGTACACCATCCGCCCCGGCGCGCGGTCAACGTCGGCGGTGCAGATGCGTTGCAGCGCGCGGCAACTGTCGCGGCCTTGCACCAAGTACTTGGCGAAACTGCTTTGGTCGAACAACGCCACGCCGTCGCGGAAGGCGCGGTGCTCGGCGGCGGAATACTCGAACCAGTTCTGCTTGCCGAAACTGTATTCATACTCGGGCGCGACGCCGGCCGGCGCGAACCAGTTCGGTCGCTCCCAGCCGGCGGCTTCGCCGAAGCATGCGTTCAACGCGACCAGTCTTTCGTGAATCGGCGAGTGGCGCACGTCGCGCGCGGTGGTCATCTGGCGGTATGGATAGTGATGGTCGTACAACAAGCCGAGCGTTTCGGCGACGCGCGCGCGCAGGTAGCGGCGCGTGCCCTGGAACGGATGCATGCGGCGGATGTCGTTGCCCCACAAGTCCATCGGCGCGTGGCCGTGGTGCATCCACTGCGCCAGCGCGCGGCCGAGTCCGCCGGAGGACTGGATGCCGACCGAGTTCAAGCCGGCGGCGACATAGAAGTTGCGCAACTCCGGCGCCTCGCCGAGATGGAACTGGTCGTCCGGGGTGAAACTCTCCGGACCGCAGAAGAACTTGCGCCAGCCGACGCGCTGAAGAATCGGCACGCGCTGCATCGCGTCTTCGAGCACCGGCATCAACTGCGCTTCGACATGGCCTTCGATCTCGTCGAAGCAGAAGTCGTCGGGAATGCCGTCGTGCCCCCAGACGATCGCGTTGCGCTCGAACGCGCCGACCAACAGTCCGCCGGCTTCGGGCTTGTAGTACGCGCAGCGGTCGTGGTCGCGCAGCACCGGCAAGTCGGCCGGCAAATCGTCCAACTTCTCGGTCACCGCGTAGTAATGCTCGCACGCGTGCAGCGGCACGTTGACGCCGGCGATGCGCCCGATGCGATGCGCCCACAAGCCGCCGCAGTTGACCGCGTATTGCGCGCCGATCTCGACTCGCTCGCCGTCCGCCTCGACCACGACGCCGGCGACCGCGCCGTCCTGGCGCAACACATCCACCACTTCGACGCCTTCGAGACAAGTCGCGCCGCGCGCGCGCGCGCCTTTGACGAACGACGCGGTGATGTCCACCGGGCTGGCGTAGCCGTCGGCTTCGACCCAACTGCCGCCGAGCAAGTTGGCGCCGTCGAGCAGCGGATGGCGCGCCAGCACCTCCGCCGGAGTCAGAATGTCCACCCGAGTCACGCCGAAGGCGTTGTTCATCGCCGCCACGCGCTTCAACTCCTCGAAGCGATCGACGCTGTGCGCGATCGACAGCGAGCCGACTTGCTTGAAGCCGGTGGACTGCCCGGTCTCGAGTTCGAGTTCGCGCAGCACCGACATCGAGTATTCGCACAGCCGCGCTTGGGACTCGTTGGCGCGCATCGTGCCGACCAGCCCGGCGGCGTGCCAAGTGGTGCCGCAACTGAACTGGCGACGCTCCAGCAGCAGCACGTCGTGCCAGCCGAGTTTGGCGAGATGATAGGCGACGCTGGCGCCGATCACGCCGCCGCCGATGACGACCGCGCTGGCGTGCCGAGGAATTTGTTGCGACATGTTTCGATCGTGTTGGTGTTATGCGCGAGCGTTGTGCGCGTGCGGTGCGATTGCGTGTCGATGATTGCGCGTGCGGTGCGCGCGTGCGCTACGGTTGCGTGTTGGTGATTGCGTGTCAGCGGTTGCGCGAACGGGTTGGTTTGTATCAGGTTTCAGCCCATCCGAGCAACACGATGCCGGCGAATATCACCGCCGAGGCGACGATGCGGCGCGCGCCCGCCGGCTCCTTGAAATAGTACGCGCCGATCAGCGCGGCGATGATGATCGAGGTCTCGCGCAGCGCCGACACCACTGCGATCGGCGCCTGCGACATCGCCCACAGCACCATCGCGTACGCCGCCAGCGACAACGCCGCGCCGAGCGCGCCGACGCGCCACCGCTGTTTAAGCGCGACCACTTCGCGCAGCGATCGCCGATGCAACGCATACGACGCGAACAACGCGCCGTCGAGCAACGCCAGCCACGCGATGTAGCCGACGATGTTGTGCGACAGCCGCGCGCCGACGCCATCGACCACGGTGTACGCGGCGATGAAGCACGCGGTCGCCAGCGCGCTCGCCAACGCATTGCGCTGGCGCCACACCGCGCCGATGCGCCGCGTGGCGAAGATCAGGATGCCGGCGATGACCACGCCGACCGCCGCCAGCCCGGCGTCGCTCAACGCTTCGCGCAGCACGAACACGCCCCACAGCGTGACCAGCAACGGCGCCGCGCCGCGCGCCAGCGGATAGGCTTGGGCGAAGTCGCCGTGGCGATAGGCGCTGGCGAGGCACAGGTTGTAGCCGAAATGCAACGCGACCGAAGCGAGCAGATACGGCCAACTCGCCGCCTCCGGCAAGCCGACCAGCGGCGCGAGGACGAGCGCGATGGCGGCGCCGGCGATCTGCAACGCGGCGAGCGCGAGGATCTTGTCGTCGCCGAGCTTGACCGACGCGTTCCACGCCGCATGGAAGAACGCGGCGAGCAGGACGACCGGGATGATGTGCGCGTCCATGGTTCAAGTGGCTCGCTTCGCTCGCGCAACAAAAGGTGGGCTGGATTGCCGATTGCAAACTGCGAAAATGATGGCGGGGGGAATGTTTTTTTTGTTGGTGTGGCGCGAGCGTAGCGAGCCACTTCTTGCCGTCATTCCCGCAGGGATGCGGGGAATCCAGTCGCCATGGATGGCAATTTGAACTCTGGCGGGGTGGTGTGAGCAAGCCCGCGCGACTCCGTTCGCACCAACAACCAGCAAGCCTTCGGCTTGCCTCACTCGCTTGCGCGAGTGTGGAT
>JBPCXC010000173.1:0-12679 GCA_051008875.1 bacterium | reverse complement strand
GCATTCGCCAGCGTCCGAGCGCGGCGGCGCACGACGCGCGCGGGTTCGGCTGAAGTCGTCGCCGATTCGTCATTCACATTACCGCGCGCCGATGCGTCGTTGAACAACTCGACCCAATCCATCACACCACCGACCGACCGCACGATGTCGCAATACCTGAAGATTCATCCGCGCAATCCGCAGCCGCGGTTGATCGCGCAAGCGGTCGAGATCATCCGCGGCGGCGGCGTGATCGCCTATCCGACCGACTCGAGTTACGCCCTCGGCTGCGCGATCGGCAACAAGGAGGCGATGGAGCGCATCCGCCGCATCCGTCAAGTCGGCGACGAGCACAACTTCACTTTGGTGTGCCAGGACTTGTCCGAACTCAGCCACTACGCCAAGATCAACAACGACACCTATCGCCTGCTGAAGCGCTTTACTCCCGGCGCCTACACCTTTATCCTCGCCGCCACGCGCGAAGTGCCGCGGCGGCTGCAGCACCCGAAGCGCCGCAGCATCGGACTGCGCGTTCCCGACGCTCCGATCGTCGCCGCTTTGCTGCGCCAACTGGACGAGCCGTTGATGAGTTCGACCCTGATCCTGCCCGCTGAGCCGTTGCCGCTCAACGACCCGACGATCATCCGCGAGCGCCTGCAGCACGACATTGACGCGGTGATCGACGGCGGTCCGTGCGACGGCCAACCGACCAGCGTGATCGACATCGTCTCCGGCGTGCCCGAAGTGCGCCGCGAAGGCAAGGGGGATGTCGGTGCGTTCGCGTAGTTTTCTTGCCGCTTGTTGATCGGCATTCGGAGCAGATGATGACCGCGCCGAGCGACTCGCCCGACAACAACCGTGTGCTGTCCGGCATGCGGCCGACCGGGCGGCTGCATCTCGGGCATTATCACGGCGTGCTGAAGAACTGGGTGCGGCTGCAGGACGATGCGCGCGGCTATGAATGTTTTTACTTCGTCGCCGACTGGCACGCGCTGACCACGCATTACCAGCAGCCGACGACGATGCGCGAGCATGTTTGGGAGATGGTGATCGACTGGCTCGCCGCCGGAGTCGATCCGCACAAGGCGACCTTGTTCATCCAGTCGCATGTGCCCGAGCACGCCGAGTTGCATCTGCTGCTGTCGATGGTGACGCCGCTCGGCTGGCTCGAGCGCGTGCCGAGTTTCAAGGAGCAGCAGCAGCGACTGCGCGAGGTCGATCTCGCCACCTACGGCTTTCTCGGCTATCCGCTGCTGCAGTCGGCGGACATCCTGATGTATCGCGCCGCGCATGTGCCGGTCGGCGAGGATCAGGCGCCGCATGTCGAGTTGACGCGCGAGATCGCGCGCAGGTTCAATCATTTCTTCGGCCGCGACGAAGGCTTCGAGGATGCGGCCGAGGCGGCGATCGCGCGCATGGACAAACGCGACGCGGCGGCGTATCGGAAACTGCGCAAGGCGTTCGCCGAGCGCGGCGACCGCGACGCCCACGCGCGCGCCGGCGCGTTGCTGCGCGCGCAGCAAAACCTCGCGCCGGACGAGCGCGATCGCCTGCTCGGCCATCTCGAAGGACGCGGTCGCGCGATCCTGCCAGAGCCGAAGGCGTTGTTCACCGAGGCGGCGAAGATGCCGGGGCTGGATGGGCAGAAGATGTCGAAATCGTATGGCAACACCATCGCGCTGCGCGACGATCCGGCGCGCGTGCGCAAGGCGATCGCGGCGATGCCGACCGACCCGGCGCGCGTGCGCCTGACCGATCCCGGCGACCCGGCGAAGTGTCCGGTGTGGTCGTTGCATCGGGTTTATAGCGACGACGAAGTGCGCAGTTGGGCCGACGCCGGTTGCCGCGCCGCCGCGTTCGGCTGTCTCGAATGCAAGCGTCCGCTGATCGAGCAAGTGCTCGCCGAGCAGCAGGTGTTCCGGCAACGCGCGCAACGCTACGAGGACGACCCGCGCGCGGTGCGGCGCATCATCGCCGACGGCACCCGCAAAGCGCGCGACGCCGCGCGCGAGACGATGTCCATCGTGCGCCAAGCGGTCGGCGCGGTGTATGAATAGATGAAGCGATGAACGACGATGCGACCCAACCAAACGCGGATGAATCGATGAACGAAACGACGCGAGCCGATTCGGATGCGCCCGCCGCGCCGGTTGCGCGGGTCAATGGCGAGGTGATGCAGACCTTGCCGGAGGATTTGTATATCCCGCCGGATGCGCTCGAGGTGTTCTTGGAAACATTCCAGGGACCGCTCGACTTGCTGTTGTATTTGATCCGCAAGCAGAACCTCGACATCCTCGACATTCCGGTGGCGCACATCACGCGTCAGTATATGGAGTATGTCGAGTTGATGCGCCACTTCCGCCTCGACTTGGCGGCGGAGTATCTGGTGATGGCGGCGATGCTGGCGGAGATCAAGTCGCGCATGCTGCTGCCGCGTCCGGGCGGCGACGACGAGGACGACGACGAGGACCCGCGCGCGGCGTTGGTGCGGCGGCTGCGCGAATACGAGCGCTTCAGCCGCGCGGCGCGCGACTTGGACGAGTTGCCGCGGCTCGAGCGCGAGTTGTACTTGGTGGCGACGCCGTACATTCCGTCGCCGGCGGAGTCGGTGGCGTTGCCGACCGCGTCGCTGAACGATCTGGTCGCGGCGTTCCGCGGCGTGCTCGATCGCGCCGAGCAATACAAGCATTGGAGCGTCGAGCGCGAGGGCTTAAGCATGCGCGAGAAGATGACGCGGATTCTCGATCTGGTGCGCGGGCGAAAGTTCGTTCGCTTCGAGGACTTGCTCGACGCCAAAGAGGGACGGCAGGGGCTGGTGGTCAGTTTCATCGCGATCTTGGAGTTGGCGCGCGACCGCATGCTGACCGTGGTGCAGAACGAGCCGTTCGCGCCGATCCATCTGCAGCGCGCCGGCGGGAGCGAATGATGGCGACGGAGTTGAAGCAGATCGTCGAGGCGTTGTTGCTGGCGTCGGACGCGCCGCTTGGCGTGGCGCGGATTCAGAATCTATTCGAGCGCGGCGCGCCGAGCGCCGAGCGCATCAAGGCGGCGATCGATGACCTACAGCGCGACTGCGAAGGACGCGGCGTCGAGTTGCGCAAGATTGGCAACGGCTATCGCTATCAGTCGCGCGCGCAATACGCCGACTGGATTCGCAAACTGCATGCGGTGCGTCCGCCGCGGTTGTCGCGCGCGCTGCTCGAGACGCTGGCGATCATCGCCTATCGCCAGCCGGTCACGCGCGGCGACATCGAGGAGATCCGCGGCGTCGGCGTGACCACCGAGATCATGCGGCGGCTGCAGGAGCGCGAATGGATCGCCGAGGTCGGCGTGCGCGACGTGCCCGGTCATCCGGCGCTGTTCGCCACCACCGCCGAGTTCCTGTCGTATTTCAATCTGGAGTCGCTGAACGACTTGCCGCCGCTGGCGCAGGAGCGCGACTACGGCGAAATCGCCGCCGAGTTGGACACGCCGCTGCCGCCGGAGTTGCTGTCGGCGTTGCAAGGCGCGGAGTCGGTGGATGATGAAACGGATGATGAAACGGATGATGAAACGACCGACTCTGATTCTGATTCAAACGAAAACGCAGACGCGGAGTTCGACGCAAACGAAAATGCAGAATCCGACGCGGACGAAGACGCGGCGACGTCGTCCGCAATGACCGAGACTGCGACGCCCGAGGCCGCCGGGAAAGCGCCGCCCGAATCGGAATGACCGCGGCGCACGGTGGCGAGCGGCTGCACAAGCGTCTGGCGGACTTAGGGTTGGGTTCGCGGCGCGCGGCCGAGCGATGGATCGAGCAGGGCAAGGTCACGATTGACGGCCGCGTCGCGCGCCTCGGCGACAAGGTCGGACCGCGCAGCCGCATCCGCGTCGACGGCCGCGCGGTGCGCGCGACGCCGACGCCGACGCGCCGGCGCGTGCTGCTGTATCACAAGCCCGAAGGCGAGATCACCACGCGCCAAGACCCGGGCAAGCGGCCGACGGTGTTCCGCCGACTGCCGAAACTCAACGGCGGGCGATGGGTCGCGGTCGGCCGCCTCGACTTGAACACGCGCGGGCTGCTGCTGTTCACCAACGACGGACAACTCGCCAACCGGCTGATGCATCCGCGTTTCGGCATCGAGCGCGAATACCTTTGCCGCGTCTATGGCGAAGTCGGCGACGACGCGATCGCGCGGCTGCAAACCGGCATCGCGCTCGACCGCGCGACCGTGCGCTTCGCGCGCGTGCAACGCCACGGTCGCGGTCACGGTCACGATGGCGGGCGCGACGACGGCGCGCGCAATCAATGGTATTCGGTGGTCGTGACCGAGGGCAAATACCGCGAGATCCGGCGCATGTGGGAGGCGGTCGGTTGCCAACTCAGCCGCTTGATTCGCGTGCGCTACGGCGACCTGACGCTGCCGCGCACGCTGCGCCCGGGGCAATGGGCGGAGTTGAAGCCGGCGGAGGTCGCCAAGGTTTTGCGCGCCGGCGCCGCGGTCGGCTCGGTGGTCGGCGCGCCGACGCGCGAACGCGCGGCGCGGACGGATGATGATCATCGTCCGCGAAAAAAATCTTCGCCGAAGCCGCATTCGTCGAAGTCGCGTGCGTCGAAACCGCATTCGCCGAAGTCGCATTCGCAAAAGCCGCGTGCGCGGCGCGCGAAATGAACGCGCCTTCATCGCCGCCGCGGGGCTTTCCGCAAGACGAGTTCGCCGCGCGCACCGAAGTTTTGCAGCGCGCGATGCATCGGCATCGTCTCGATGCGGTGCTGCTGACCACCGAGCCGAATGTGCGTTATTTCTCCGGCTTCTTCACGCAGTTCTGGGAGAGTCCGACGCGGCCGTGGTTCTTGCTGGTGCCGGCGCGCGGCAAGCCGACGGCGGTGATCCCCGAGATCGGGCGCAGCGGAATGGAACGCACTTGGATCGACGACATCCGCGCTTGGCCGTCGCCGCGTCCGTGCGACGACGGCGTGTCGTTGCTGATCGATTGCTGCACGCGACTGCCGCGCCGCTTCGGGCGCATCGGCATGACTCTCGGCGCCGAGAGCGTGGTGCGGATGCCGCCGAATGATCTGACCGCGTTGCGCGATGCGTTGCTGAACCAAGTCGCGGCGAAGTTCGAGATGGTTGACGCGGCGGAGTTGATTCATCGCCAGCGGATGATCAAGTCGCCGTTGGAGATTGAAAAGATTCGGCACATCTGCGAACTCGCTTCGGCGTCGTTCGAAGCGTTGCCGAGTTTCATCGAAGACGGCATCAGCGAGCGCGAAATCTGCCGGCGCATGCGCATCGACTTGCTCGCGCGCGGCGCCGACGCGACGCCGTATATGATCGCCGCGTCCGCGCCCGGCGGCTACGACAGCGTGATCATGGGACCGAGCGATCGTCATCCGGCGCGCGGCGATGTGCTGATCATCGACACCGGCTCGGTGTGGGACGGTTACTTCTGCGACTTCGATCGCAACTTCGCGTTCGGCTTCGCGCCGGATGAAACGCATCGCGCCAACGACACCGTGTGGCGCGCGACCGGAGCCGGCTTCGCCGCCGCGAGCCCCGGCGCGACCACCAGCGATGTGTGGCGCGCGATGAACGAGGTGCTGGTCGCCGGCGGCAGCCTCGGCAACGAGGTCGGTCGGCTCGGGCATGGCCTCGGCATGCAACTGACCGAGCGCCCGTCGAACACCCGCGACGATCGCACCGAACTCGCGCCCGGCATGGTGCTGACATTAGAGCCCGGCATGACCTTCGCCGCCGGCCGGCAGATCGTGCACGAGGAGAACATCGTCGTCACCGAAGACGGCGCGCAATACTTAAGCCGCCGCGCCGCGCCGGAGTTGGTGGTGCTGCCGGACGGCGATGGATGAGACCGCGAACAACTATGCGACCGAGCATCGAATGAAGCAAGACATTTTCAGCACCGCGTCGATGCAGCATCACGCCAACCGCAACGCCGCCGGCGCGGTGGCGTATCCGCAGTCGCTGCGCGACGACTTGAACGCGCAGGCGAGCGCCGAGGCGGTGCGCGAGATCTCTTCGTGGCGCGGCTACCAGCCGACGCCGCTGGCGTCGTTGGACGAGATTGCGCGCGCGTTCGGCGTCGGCGCGATTCACTACAAGGATGAATCGAGCCGCTTCGGCCTCGGCAGTTTCAAGGCGTTGGGCGGCGCGTATGCGGTGTTGTATTTGCTGCAGCAACAAATCTTCGCCGACACCGGCGCGCGCGTTCGCGGACAGGAGTTGGAGGCCGGGCGGCATCGCGACCGCGCCGCGCGCGTCACTGCGGTGACCGCGACCGACGGCAATCACGGTCGCTCGGTGGCGTGGGGCGCGTCGCGTTTCGGCTGCGCCTGCCGCATCTACATCCACGCCGGCGTAAGCGAGCAACGCGCCGAAGCGATGCGCGCGTTCGGCGCGGAGGTGATTCGCATTCGCGGCAACTACGACGAGTCGGTGCGCGTCGCCGCCGCCGACGCCGCCGAGCACGGCTGGCACGTGGTCTCCGACACTTCGTATCCGGGCTACGCCGAACTGCCCGCCAAAGTGATGGCCGGCTACAGCGTGATGATCGAGGAGATCATGCGCCAACTGCCGCGCGACGTCGCGTTGACGCATGTGTTCGTGCAAGGCGGCGTCGGCGGACTGGCGGCGGCGGTGGCGGCGAGTTTGTGGCAGCGCCTCTGCGCGTCGCGCCCGCGCTTCGTCGTGGTCGAGCCGGAGTTGGCCGACTGCCTGCTGCAAAGCGCGGTGAACGGCCGCGCCAGCGAAGTGCAAATCACCCGCGAGACCATCATGGCCGGGCTGTCCTGCGGCGAAGTCTCGCAACTGGCGTGGCCGGTGCTGGCGGCGGCGGCGGACGACTTCCTCGCCATCGCCGACGACTTGGTCGGCCCGGTGATGCGCATACTTGCGCGCCGCGCGCCGCCGATCGAAGCGGGCGAATCCGCAGTCGCCGGACTCGCCGGCTGCCTCGCCGCCTGCGCACGCAAGGGGTTGAAGTCCGAGTTAAGGTTGGACCGGCATAGCCAAGTGCTGGTGCTCGGCACCGAAGGCGCGACCGATCGCGGGATTTACGATGCGATTGTTAACTCGCCGGAGGTGGATTAGCGGCCGAAAAAACGCACGACGCTTTCATCCGGCATCTTGTTGATGCGCGGATAGGAGACATTGCCCCAGACTTCGGACGCGGGACTTGCGTCGATCTCGCTCTGCATGATGGTGAGAATCACAGGCACCAGCGATGCCATGATGCGGCTGCCGTCGCGCAATTGTGTTTTGCCCCAGCCTTTCTCGAACGTCGTGCCGCCGTGGAACACTTGGTTGCGAAGCGTGTACAGCCGATTGAAAATCTCCACCAGAACGGCGTGGGTATTTCCGCTCTTAAGCGCTTTTTTCACGCGGCGGTCGTATATTCTGAATCGATTCATCCACTCTTGTTCGCTTTTCAGGCCGCGCACGAAATCCCAGAATGGACCGAACACATATTGATTGATCAGCAATAGCCGAATCGGCCCCGAAAAAGTCGTCCATAGAATGTCTCGGATTTCATTTTCCTTATCGCGATCTAAAACATCCTGCAGAAATTTCTCGAATCTTTTGGCTTCGGGGATGCGCTCGCCGGCGGCGTCCGCGCCGATGTCATCGGTGCCGTACGCCGAGTTGAATGCGATCCACAGGAAGATGAATTTCTCGTGCGCGTTCTCCGTCTCCTCGCTTTTCTCCAGCCAACTGAGCGACCGGCGCATGCGGTCGCGGTTGTGCTGATTTAGCGAAACCCTGCTGATTATTGTGCGAGCCGTCAACTACTCCTCCAACGCTGCGATCACTCGATCCCCGAACTCGTCGGTGCTGACCATGGTCATGTCCGAGCCGGGCTTGGACAGGTCGGGGGTGGAGTAGCCGGCGGCGAACACCGACTGCATCGCGCGCCATAGGTTGGCGGCTTCGTCGGCGAGGCCGAAACTCATCTCCAGCATCATCGCCACCGAGCCGATCATCGAGTACGGGTTGGCGATGTTCTTGCCGGCGATGTCCGGCGCGGAGCCGTGCGACGGCTCGTAGTACGCCTTGTCGGCGCCGATGCACGCCGACGGCATCAGGCCGAGCGAGCCGAGCACGCCGCCGGCTTGGTCGCTCAGGATGTCGCCGAACAAGTTCTCCATCACCATCACGTCGAACTGCGCCGGGTCGAGACAAAGATAGGTCGCGGCGGCGTCCACCAAGACTTCGCGCACCTCCACATCGGCGAAGTCGCGCGCGACTTCGTCGAACACTTCGCACCACAGCACGCTCGACTTCAGCACGTTGCTCTTGTGCACGCTGTGCAAGACCTTCTTGCGTTTTCGCGCGGCTTCGAATGCGATGCGGGCGATGCGCTCGATCTGGAACTCGTCGTAGCGCAACGCCTCCGACACATAGCGTCGTCCGCGCGCGTCCACGCCGACTTCCTTTTCGCCGAAGTACAATCCGCCGACCAGTTCGCGGATGATCAGGATGTCGATGCCGTCGCCGATGATGCTCGAGCGCAGCGGCGAGAAATGCGCCAGCGACGCCGGCAGGCGCACCGGGCGGAAGTTGGCGTAGGTGTCGTAGCGCTGGCGCATCGGCAATATGCCGGCGCGCTCGGGCTGCTCGTCCACCGGGATTTGCCGCGACGCTTCGATGCCGAGTCCGACCGGGCCTTTGAGGATCGCGTCGGCTTGATCGCACACCGCCTTGGTCTCGTCGGGAAAGCATTCGCCGCCGTCGAACCACGCGCTCGCGCCGAACGGCGCCGGCACGAGTTCGAACGACACATCGTTGCGTTGCTCGATGAAGCGCAGCGCCTTGATCGCTTGCTGCGTGATTTCCTCGCCGATTCCATCGCCGGCGAGCACGGCGATCGTGTGACTTTTCATAACGGATTTAACGGGCGATGAACAGGTGATGGACGGGCGGAATGATCGCGTTCGCTCACGACCAGTCCGGCGTGCGCTTTTCGATGAACGCGTCGATCCCCTCGATCGTCTCGGCGAGCATCATGTTGTCCGCCATGGTGTCGGTCGCGCCGGCGTAGGCGGCGTCGAGTCCTTGATCGAGTTGCTGATAGAATCTCCGCTTGCCGATTTGAATCACGCGCCGCGGCTTCGACGCGATGCGCCGCGCCAACTCCTCGCTCGCGCGGTCGAGGGCAGAAGCCGCCACGGCGTGATTGATCAAGCCGTATCGCAGCGCCGCCTCGGCGTCGATGAAGTCGCCGGTCAGCAGCATCTCCATCGCCCGCTTGCGCGCGACATTGCGGCTGAGCGCGACCGCCGGGGTCGAGAAGAACAGCCCGACGCGCACGCCGGAGACCGCGAACTGCGCGTCGCGCGCCGCCACCGCGAGATCGCAACTCGCCACCAACTGGCAGCCGGCGGCGGTCGCCATGCCCTGCACCTTGGCGATCACCGGCTGCGGCAGGCGAGTGAGTTTCGACATAATCGCGCTGCACTGCGAGAACAACGCATGCTGATAGGCGCGATCGTCGTGCTCGCGCATCTGCTTCAAGTCATGCCCGGCGCAAAACGCCTTGCCATTGGCCGCCAGCACCACCACGCGCACCGATGAATCCTTGC
Source organism: bacterium (assembly GCA_051008875.1). Lineage (GTDB taxonomy): Bacteria > Pseudomonadota > Gammaproteobacteria > Arenicellales > Poriferihabitantaceae > JAHRAW01. The sequence goes on along the minus strand of JBPCXC010000173.1, from coordinate 3,117 downwards.
CGACCTGGTCGAGCGCATCCGACAACGCGCCGAGCAACGCCTCCGACAGCGCGTTGTATTGCGCCGGCCGATTGAGCGTCAACGTCTCGACCCCATCGACATGCGCGCGCAACAACACCGGTTCAACTTGGGATGGATTGTTGTTGATGGATTGCTTCGCGTGGGTTGATTGCTTCGCGCCGACCGACTCGCCGGCGCGGACGGCATGCGAATGCGCGGGCGCCGATTGCGACGACGCGCTCATTGCGATTGCTCCACCATATACGCCACCGCCGCCTCGACCTCCGCGTCGCTCAAGTTCGGATTGCCGCCCTTCGGCAGCATGATGCCGGTCTCGCCCTGGAAGCCATCGATCGCATGCGCGACCAGCACCTCCATGCCCTGCGCGATCCGCGCCTCCCACGCCGTCGCGTCCCCGGTTCTCGGCGCACCGGCGATGCCGGCGTCATGGCACACCGCGCACACGCCGCTATACACCGTCGCCCCGTCCGTCGCCGCCGCATCCTGCGCGACTTGCGCAACCGACTCGGCAGCCGCGACCACATTCAACTCCCCCTCCGGCGCAATCCGCTCCTCCAACGCCTCGGGCGTATTGTGATTCGCCATCGCATTCATGCCGATCGCGGCGGGGAGCAAAAGAAAGCCGGCGAGGCGTAAACAGTTGAGTAGTTTCATGGATAAATTCAATGTTGAGTTGGCATTGCAGGGCTTGCTAAGCTCTGCAATTATACTCTAGATTAATCTGTTGGGGACTACAAGCTGGACGAAAATTCATACAAATCCGCTATTACCGCATCGGGGGCAAATTCCATGCAAGCTACCTGTTCCGTTGCATCTAGGGCATGCAGATGTGTTTTTCTTGGGGTTTTCGATAGGGGTGTCGATGCGGAGTACTTCTTCGATGTCAAATGCCTCAAACGAGAGTCCATATGCGACCGACAATCGGTCCTTGTCACTTTTTGGGAGACTTGGAACACTTAAATTATCGAACTCGGGAAGGTTAGTTTTCTGCAAAGGGCCACCATGGCCCGGCTTTGCCAAGATAGTGGTGATTTTTTTATAGAGATCTACTCTCGCACCACCTCCACATAGCATTAAGGGTAAAGGTATATCAGGTCTCCACTCTGCCTTTTTCGGATCTTTTTCTTTTGCGCGCCTCAGAGTAGGATTTATCTGCTCATTTACCACTATTCCTCTGAATTTGGCATCTGCATCCTCGATCTGTGTCTTTGGTACTCCCAGTTTTTCAGCGAACTTATCGTCAGATGGGAATGAATCTTGTGGGCTTGGCGTCCAAGTTCCAGTTTTGTTCAGGCTTTTTAGTCGATGTTGAGCGAGTGCCATAATTCCTAGGTTTTTCACGGATTCGGCGCAAATGGACAGTTTATTTTCGCCTTCTCTTACAAAAATCCCGAAGACTGCGACATCCACAGTTCCAGCACCAACATCAATTAATGTGTGAATTCCATCCTGTCGTTGTGGCGAAGATATATAGCTTTTTATTTGGACGGCAAATTCAGGGAAAGCCTGAATCGATTCAGGATGTAATTGATCATCAAAATTTCCAGTTTCTTCTTCTTTGTTAGTGCCGAAGCACGGATTGGTGCTCCTGCGCCATGCCTTTTCTACAATTCTTCGATACATGCATTGCAGTTTAGCGTCGAAGTTCTTTTCAGTAGGGAGTCCAATGTTAACCATCCACATCAACTGGCTTCCAGAGAATATTGCTTGTTTTTCATTCATAAGCCAATCGCGCGATTTTTGTAACACAAAAGCGATATAATAGATGATTCGCTTCTTTGTGTCAGCATCTAAATTATCGTTAAGTATCCGCATCTTCAGATCGGTATGCACATTTGAGAAGTGCTTTGGCTTATCAATCGTATAGTTGCCGCTCGAATCCTCATAAATGCGGGTGGGCAAAAGATATTTTTCTACACCTTCCTTGCCGCCATTAAAGGGAATAGCGTATTTTTGCCCCTCCCCACTTATTACGACTTTGGTAAAGGCTGTCCCAAAATCCAAGCCGATGACTACTTGGGTTTTCTTTTTTTCTGGGGTTTTGTTTGGTGTAGGTCTTTCATGCCCCGTGTCGATCCTTTCGGTTTGTACGCGATTGTTGGCTTTTGGCTCGGGGTTCTTCCGCAGCCAATCGGATATACGTTTCAGAATATTCATTACGCCCTCATTCTATAAATAAAACACCACAGCAAACGTCTTGATTTCTACGCCCCATTTCAGATCTTCTCTTCAGTTTCTCGATTTGCACGTCAAACCTTCGCTGGACTCTATCTATGCGACCTTTTGTTGCAGGAATCATCCTAGTTTCGTTGCGAGATATGTGATTTTCTAACACCGCGTTCAATGATTCAACCTGTCTGCTACAATGGCGTTCCGCTGAATTAATTTGAAACTTAACACGATCTTCGTTTTCAGTACTCTTAGTTTTATAAATCGCCTCACACTCTAAATTCAAATCAGCATAGCAATCGAAAATTTTATCAGATAGACCCAAGTGCATTTCTTTTTCGGCCTCTGGCCAATCCGCTCCTTTGAGTCGGGCAACATTAAGAAGTTTCCAAGAGTCTTCCGCATTTAATTTACAGTTGCTTTCGATATGCACCATCCTTACTTGCATATCTTCTTCATTGTTAAGTCCCGTGAATGTCCATTTCTGGATGGCGAATGCATACTGCCCATGTTGTAATGATTCTTCAATATCATTCGCGTGATGGATCCTGACAGCGACTAGCGGATGTAAAACCTCGGTACCCACTTCTGTGCTTATGAAACGGATTAGAGGATGAAACTGATTGATTTGCTCTACAGTTGCATTGGTGGAAATATTTGTTTTGTTAATGAATTCACATTGCACTCTCTCATCGGCTGCAAGTCGGGTCTTCCCGTGTAATTTTTTTTCCTCTATATAATCAGATAGCGCTGCGGCCGTGGACTTGGGCAGACTAATATTAAATCTGAGTTTTTCACCATCTGGTTGATGGAACTCATGCTTGGGGGCATTGTTATTTAAATAGTCCTTAACGTAAACCACCAAATCATCCTCAGTAATTCTTTTATTAAGATCATATGCCGCTTTGATGCGATCCAGTATATATC
>JBPCXC010000172.1:0-15019 GCA_051008875.1 bacterium | reverse complement strand
GCGTTTGCCGGGGGCGGTCATCCGTGGTTAAATCGCTCGGCGAAACCGCGCCGCCGTCGTCGGCGACGCGCCTTTTTCCATCACCACGCCAACGAGGTATCCGCATAATGAAACTCAAGCAAGCGCTTGTCTCCGCATCGTTCGCCGTCGCCGCCTTCTCCGTGGGTTCCGCCCACGCGCAAGGCGCGACCTTGAAGGTCGCCAACTGGGGCGAGTACATCGCCGAGGACACCATCGCCAACTTCGAGCAGGAGTTCGGCATCAAGGTCGTGTACGACGCGTACGACTCGGTCGAATCGATCGACTCCAAACTGCTCGCCGGCAACACCGGCTACGATGTCGTCAGCCATTCCGGCTCGCAGATCGCGCGGCTGATTCCCGCCGGCATCCTGCACAAGTTGGACAAGTCGAAGTTGCCGAACCTCAAGCACATGCGACCGGACATCATGGATCAGTTGGCGCGCGACTGGGATCCGGGCAACGCGCATGTGATCTCGTATATGTGGGGCACGCACGGCATCACCTACAACGAGGAACTGGTGCGCAGCGTGCATCCGAGCGCGCCGATCGGCTCGATGGACTTGATTTTCAAGCCCGAGCATATGGAGAAACTGGCGCAATGCGGCGTCGCCTTCCTCGATTCGCCGACCGATGTGATTCCGATGGCGTTGGCGTATATGGGGCTCGATCCGAACTCCGCCGATCCGGCCGACTACAAGAAGGCCGGCGCGATGCTGCGCAAAGTCCGATCGCACATCAAGACCTTCGACAACTACGCGTATCAGAAGATGCCGGAGAAGGAGTTCTGCGTGGCGGTGACTTGGGGACCGGACGGCTTGCTGGCGATGTCCGGCGCGGCCGAGGCGAACACCGGCGTGGTGCTCGACTTCTTCTCGCCGCCGGGAGCCGGCGCGGCGCATATGTGGGTGGACGGCTGGATCATCCCGGCCGAAGCCGGCAACGTCGAAGCCGCGCATGTGTTCATGAACTACATGATGCGCCCGCAAGTCGCCGCCAACGACAGCAACTACACTTGGTACGCGACCGGCAATCAGGACGCGCTTGCGTTGATCAACGAAGAGGTCACCAGCAGCGCGGCGGCGTTCCCGCCGGCGGCGCGGGTCGCGCAGATGTACACCCTGGCGGTGCTGCCGCCGAAGACCGAGCGGGCGCGCACGCGCGCGTGGACCAACTTCAAGTCGGGCAACTGACGACTTGAGCGCAACGCGCTAGGCGGGCGTCGCGCGAATCGTTTCGCGCGGCGTTTGCTCGAAGCGGACTTCGCCATGCCCGCCGCCGATGCCGCCGTCGCCGCCGACGACGACAACAACCATTGCGCGTCGAGCGATCGCCCGTGGCTCGACCCCGAGGCCGAGCCGCTGATCCGCATCCACGCGGTGAGCAAGAGATTCGGCGCGTTCACCGCGGTCGACAACGTCAACCTCGACATCCACCGCGGCGAGTTGTTCTCGCTGCTCGGCGGCTCCGGCTGCGGCAAGACCACCTTGTTGCGGATGCTCGCCGGCTTCGAGACGCCGACCGACGGCCGCATCTCGATCGACCATCTCGACATGACCGGCGTGCCGCCGTATCAGCGCCCGGTCAACATGATGTTCCAGTCCTACGCGCTGTTCCCGCACATGAGCGTGCAGGCGAACGTCGCCTACGGGCTGAAGCGCGACGGCGTGGCCAAGGACGAGATCGCGCGGCGCGTCGGCGAGATGCTGGAGATGGTCGAGTTGCTCGAGTTCGGCCAGCGCAAGCCGCATCAGTTGTCCGGCGGTCAGCGCCAGCGCGTCGCGCTCGCCCGCGCGCTGGTCAAGCGACCGAAGGTGCTGCTGCTCGACGAGCCGCTGGCGGCGCTCGACAAGCGCCTGCGCGAGCAGACGCAGTTCGAGTTGATGAACATCCAAGACCAACTCGGCGTGACCTTCGTCGTCGTCACCCACGACCAAGAGGAGGCGATGACGCTGTCGACGCGCATCGCGGTGATGGACGCCGGGCGCATCATCCAAGTCGGCGAGCCGACCGAGGTGTACGAGCGTCCGCGCACCAAGAAGATCGCCAACTTCATCGGCACGATGAACAACTTCGACGGCATTGCATCTGAGTCCGGCGACGGCTTGGCGATGCGTTGCGTGCAGGTCGCCGCGCCGATCGAAGCGCCGCGCGGCGCCGACTTGAAGGCCGGGCAGAAGGCGGCGCTGGCGATCCGCCCGGAGAAGATCCGGATGAGCAAGTCGGCGCCCGACGACGACGCGCTCGCCTGCCTGCGCGGCGAGGTGCTGGAGTTCGCGTACATGGGCGGGCTGTCGATCTACCGCGTGCGCGTCGAGGGCGGCCAGATCGTGCAGGTGACCGCGCCGAATCTGCAGCGCGTCGATCGGCGTCAGATCGACTGGGACGATCAGGTCTATCTGAGTTGGCGTCCCGAAGACAGTTTGATCCTGCGCGAATAAGCGCCGTGTCCACGCGCCCCGCCGACGCCGCGCAACCGACCGCGCGCATTCCGCCGCACGATTGGCGGCGCGAATGGCTGCGTCGATGCGCCGCGTTCGCGCAGACGCGCTGGCGCGGACTCACCATCGCCATTCCGTACGCCTGGCTGCTGCTGTTCTTCCTCGTGCCGTTCTTCATCGTGCTGAAGATCAGCCTGGCCGAGTCGCTGATCGCCAGCCCGCCGTTCTCGTCGCTGTTCGAATGGAGCGACGGCCAGCGGCTGCGACTCAACTTGATGTTCGACAACTACGCCTACCTGTGGGAGGACGAGTTGTATCTGAACACCTATCTCAACTCGCTGAAGATCTCCGCCATCTGCACGCTGCTGTGCCTGCTGCTCGGCTATCCGATCGCCTACGGCATCGTGCGCGCCGCCAGTCCGGCGCGGCACATCCTGCTGCTGCTGGTGATCCTGCCGTTCTGGACTTCGTTCCTGCTGCGGGTGTATGCGTGGACCGGCATCCTCGCCGACCAAGGCACGATCAACAGCCTGCTGATCTGGCTCGGCGTGATCGAGCAGCCGATCCGCTTGATGTATTCCGAGTTCGCGGTCTATCTCGGCATCGTCTATTCCTATCTGCCGTTCATGATCCTGCCGCTGTACGCCAACATGGAGAAACTCGACTTGACGCTGCACGAGGCGGCGTCCGACTTGGGCGCGCATCCGGCGACCACCTTCCTCACCGTGACTCTGCCGCTGACCGTTCCCGGCATCGTCGCCGGCGCGCTGCTGGTGTTCATTCCGGCGACCGGCGAGTTCGTCATCCCCGACATGCTCGGCGGCGGCAACGTGCTGATGATCGGCAAGGTGTTGTACAGCGAGTTCAACGCCAACCACGACTGGCCGGTGGCGGCGGCGGTCGCGATCGCGCTGCTGCTCGCGCTGGTCGCGCCGATGATGCTGTATCAGCACTTCCAGTCGAAGGAGATCGAGGGCGGGCGATGAGGGCGCGCCGCTCGACCTTCCTGTTGTCGGCGCTGTGCTTCGGCATCGCCTTCCTGTATGTGCCGATGGCGCTGATGATCGCGTATTCGTTCAACTACTCCAAACTGGTGCCGGTGTGGGGCGGCTTCTCGGTGCGCTGGTACAAAACGCTGTTCGCCAGCGAAGAGGTGTGGAGCGCGCTCGCGCTGAGCCTCAAGGTCGCGGTGATCAACGCCACCTTCGCCACCTTGCTCGGCACGCTCGCCGGGCTGGCGATGGCGCGCTTCGGCAGATTCCGCGGGCGCACCTTGTTCACCGGCATGGTGTCGGCGCCGCTGGTGATGCCCGAGGTCATCACCGGGCTGTCGCTGCTGCTGCTGTTCATCACCTTGAACGAGGTCGTCGGCTGGCCGTCGAGCCGCGGCATCACCACCATCACCATCGCCCACATCACCTTCTCGCTGGCGTATGTCGCGGTCATCATCCAGTCGCGCCTGGCCGGCATGGGGCAGGACTTGGAGGAGGCGGCGCAGGACTTGGGCGGCAAGCCGCTGCGGGTGATGATCGACGTCACTCTGCCGCTGCTCGCGCCGGGCATGCTCGCCGGCTGGCTGCTGGCGTTCACGCTGTCGCTCGACGACTTGGTGATCGCCAGCTTCGTCTCCGGTCCCGGCTCGAACACGCTGCCGATGCTGATCTATTCGCGCATCCGCGTCGGCCTGCGCCCGGACATCAACGCGCTGGCGACGCTGATCATCTTCACCGTCGCCATCGGCGTCGCCATCGCCGGCTACCTATTGCTGCGCCAGCGTCGGCAGCATGAACGCGACCTGCGCCTGGCCGCGGCGGCGGCGCGCGGAAGCGACGGCGCGCTCGCGCGCTAACCCTCGTTAACTTTCGTTCGCGGCGGTGGCGTTCATCCGCGCATTGACCTGCGCGACGCATCCCGGCGGCGGCGCGTCGGCGAGATGGGCGACCGGCAGGGCGCGTTGGATCTTGCGGTGGAAGTCGCGCACGCCGTGCTCGATCGACGATAGATGCGGCGTCGGGAACGCGCTCGACTTCATGCCTTGGTACAACTGGCGCATGAACGCCTCGTCCTCGCGGTCGGCTTCGCGGTTGATGCGTCGGCCGAGATAGCGCGCCGCCCGCGCCGCGCGATTCGAATCCGGCAACGCGTACGCGCCGCCGAGATAGCGCGTCGACTCGACCGCCAGCGGCAGCGACATATAGAACTCCATGCTGTCCGGATACAACGCCAGCACCATGCTCGGAAAGATGCCGACATACAGCCACAGCCGCCGCTGCTCGGTCGGCAGATGCGCGAAGTCCGGCAGGATGCGATGATAATGCCGCACGCTCCACAACGCGCCGGCGCGCTGGTTGAGATAGCCGAACGAGACCGACACGCCGTCGATCGAATCGTCGCGGTAGTCGTCGCCGTATAGTTGCTGCAACGCCGGATGGCCGACCGGCACATGATAGCCCTCGTTGTCGATGTCGTGGATGGTCTTCCAGTTGTAGCCGCGCGTCTGGCCGACCCGCGTGCCGGCGAGCGGCTGCATCCGCTCGAGTTGATACGGCGCGAGCAGACGCTCGACCGGCTTCATCCGCTGCGCCAGCGACTCGCCGTCGCCGACGAATCTGATGAAGATGAAGCCCATCCAAATCTCCATCGCCAGCGGCGCGAGTCCGTGCTCGGCGAAGTCGAGTCGGTCGAAGGTCTCCGCCGCCGGCACCTTCGCCAGCGCGCCGTCGAGGCGATAACTCCAGCCGTGGAACGGGCAGGTCAGCAACTTCGGGCAACGCCCGCGGTCGCGGTCGAGCAGTTTCGCGCCGCGATGGCGACAGACGTTGTGGAACGCGCGCAGCACGCCGTCGCCGTCGCGCAGCACCAGCGCGCGCTCGCCGACCGCATCGAAGGTCAGGTAGTCGCGCGGCGCCGGCAAGTCGCTGACATGGCCGGCGAGCAGCCACTGCCGCTTGAACAGCCGCGCCCGCTCCAACGCGAGGAACTCCTCGCTCTGATAGGTCCACGGCGCCAGCAAGTCGCTGACGCGCGCATCGCTCGCGGATGGATTCGCGTTGTCGTGATTCATCGAAGCGTGATTCATCGGGCTGTGATTCGACCCGACATTCGTCTGCGAACTTCCCGCTCGCCGCCACCCGCGCCGCGCCGAGGCGCGCGATCAATTCGGGCGCGGCGTGGCGTAGGCGTGATAGACGTAGTCGCAGTGCGAGCGCAGTTCCGGCGTCAGGTAGCCGCGGTAGTACGGCTCGACCAAGAAGGTGTACGGCGTGTCGTTTTCAAGATGCGTGACGATGTGCTCGGTCGTCTTGCCGTCGGCGATGATGATCGGATTCGGGCGCTCGGTGCATAGTTTTTTCACGTCGCTGATCGTGCCTTCGGCGTGGTAGATGTGCCAGGCGAGGACGCCGCCGCCTTCGCGGCGCCACTTGAGATGAACCTTGCGGCTGCCCGGCGACGCCGAGGTGTGGTTTTGATCGGGGTTCTTGTGGGTCAGCGACCAGATTTGAATCGGTCGCGGCGTGGTCGCGATGTGATAGAGATAGCCGCAGTCAATCCGATCCGGCTTGTTGCGGAACTTCGCCTCGATCAAGAAGGTGTGCGCTTTGCCGTTGGCGAGTCCGGCGACCAGATGCTCGCGCGCGTCGCGTCCGAGCGAGATCGGGTTGGGCTTCTGGCTGCACAGGCGCACCGCGCTCATGCCGTCGCCCCGAATCGAGCCTTGCTGGTGATAGATGTTGAAGCCGATCGGCTCGTCGCGCACCGACATCCCTTTCCATTTCCAGCGCAGCATCACCGCGCGGTCGCCGCGCTGGAACGACACATTGTTGAATCCCGGATTGATGTTGTTGATGATCACGCCGGCCTTGCCGTGCGCCACCGGCCGCGCGTGCGCGATGCTGTAATAGCATTTTTTGGCGGGATCGATCTTCCACGGCGCGATGATTTCGACCATCACGGTGTACAGTTCGCCGTTCTTCAAGTTGTCGATCAGCGCGTATTCGACCTCGCGCCCGTCCATCTCGCGCAGGTTCGGGCGGTGCAGGCACATGTGCTCGGGCGTGTGCCGGCCGATCTTGTGATAGATGCGCCAAGTCAGCGCGCGCAGATAGATATCGTTGTCGATCGCGATGCCGCGGTCAACGCCGTATGCGAACATCTTGCCGAGGTTCTTGATCAAGGCGCGATGAACGCCGTCAGTGCGCGCATCCAGCAGCAGCGCATAGTTGCATTTCGGATTGCGCGCCGGCGGCGGCTGGTCGCGGTATTCGGCCTCGACCAAAAAGGTGTATCGGGTCAGGTGCTTGAGTTTGTCAATGCTCGCATCGCGCGCGTCGCGCCCTTTGAGGCGGCGCGCATTCGGACGCTCGGCGCACAACCGCGCGGCGCTGTTGGCGGCGGTCGAGCCTTCGGCGTAGTACACCCACCAGGCGTGGATCGGCCCTTTCAGATCGGGCCACTTCAACCGCACCGCGCCGGTGCTGGCGACCGCCGACGCGTGTTGGTTGCCGACATTCAGATTCTTGATTTCGTCGGCGCGCGCCGTCGATGCGCCGAGCAACGCGACGCACAGCAGCGCGGCGAAATGTTTGTTGAAACCAAAAAAGCCGAACGAACTCATCGAAGCGCCTCGGTCGGTGCGGAAGCGTGCGCGGATTTGATTCGAGATGGATTCGAATGGATCAGCGAACGCCAAGGTGGATTGCGGCTGGTGCGAATCTTCGTTCGCCGAGACTAGCACATCGCCGGCGCAAAATCAACCGGGCGGTGGGTTGCGGACGGCAGTCGCCGGCGGCGTTCATCGCTCGCGGATGGATTCGTGTGGTCGTGATTCATCGTCTTGTGATTCATCAAGTGTGATTTCGCCGAGCATTGGTGCGCGCGCGTTGATGCGGATTTACGCGTCGCGTTCATCGTCGTCGTCGTCGTCGCGCGCGGTAGAACGGCGGGTCGCCCGGCGGGCGGGTTTTGAAGCGGCGGTGCGACCAGAAGTATTGCGCCGGCGCGTGCGCGATTGTGGTTTCGATCGCGCGGTTCATCGCGTTGGCGTCGGCGATGTCGTCGCCGCAAGGGTAGTCGGCGAGCGGTTCGCCGAGGATGATCTCGAAGCCGCGTCCGCGCGGCAGCAGGCGGGTGGTGCACGGAATCACCGCGGCGCGGCCGAGGCGGGCGATGCGGCCGAGGGTCGGGAAGGTCGCCGCCGGCACGCCGAAGAACGGCACGAACACGCCCTTGCGACCGGCGTCTTGATCCGGCAGGTAATAGAACAATCTGCCGGCGCGCAGCGACTGGATGATCGGCTTGATCGGCGCCTTGCTGGAATACTGCGCGCCGCCGAAACGTCCGCGATGGTGTTTGATCATCGCGTCCAGCAGCGGGTTGCGATGGCGGTGATACATCGTCATCGTCGGGCTTAGCAACGACAGATAGATGCCGCTGTGCTCGAGCCCGACGAAATGCGGCGCGAGCAGGACGATGCTCTCGCCGCGTTCGCGCGCGCGCTCGAGCACTTCGCGATTGCGCACTTTGGTCAGCCGCGCGAGGCGCGCTTCGCTCGCCCACCAAGAGATGCCGGTGGCGATGGCGGCGGTCGCCAGCGCGCGAAAATGCGCCCGCGCGAGCGCGCCGATCTCGGCCTCGGAGCGCGCCGGAAAGCACGCCCGCAGGTTGCGCCGGGCGATGTCGCGGCGGGCGAAATGCAGGTGATACGCGACCTCGCCGCCGATCGCGCCGATGGCGTGCAGCAGCGGCAGCGGCAGATACGACAGCCCCCGCAGCGTCGCGAGCAGCAACCACACGATCCAAAATCGCGGACGCCAGAAGCGCGCGCCGGGGAATCGCTCGGCAGGGGTCGCGGGCGGTTGCTTCATACATGCGCATCATACCGACTGGCGACGGGTGATTGCAGCGGCGATCGTCGTTGTCGTCGTCGCCGACGTCGCGAATCGAAACAAAGGGTTTGGCATCGGCGCGGTTTTATGTTATACTCGCGCCGCGCATTCGCCGCGCGATTTAAGGCGCATTCGAATCAAAAATTCGAGCCACCTTTCGCCGACTTTCGCCGATGGCGTGCGCGCGGTTTTCTTTGATTCGACTTGTTGTTTCGAATCCTTGTTCGGCTCATCATGATTCGGAGCATTCAGTGGCGGCGGGGGTGACAGAAACCATACACCTTACCTACGAGATGGTCGGGGTGCTGCTGTTGCTGGGCGTCACCGTTTACTTGTTCGCGTTCGAGGTCGTGCGGGTGGATGTCGCGGCGATCTCGATCATGGTGCTGATCGGACTGAGCGCGCTGATCCCGGGCTACGCCGGGCTGGTCGATCCGCAACAGTTGTTCAGCGGCTATTCCAGCAACGCGGTGATCTCGATCATGGCGGTGATGATCATCGGCGCCGGCCTCGACCGCACCGGCGTGATGGGGCAGTTGGCCGGCAAGATCCTGCGCATGAGCGGCAACACCGAAGGCCGCGTGATCGCGCTGCTCTCCGGCGTGGTCGGCGTGATCTCCAGTTTCATGCAGAACATCGGCGCCGCCTCGCTGTTTTTGCCGGTGGTCAACCGCATCGCGCGCCAGGGCAATCTGGCGATCTCGCGGCTGCTGATGCCGATGGGATTCTGCGCGATCCTCGGCGGCACCGTCACCATGATCGGCTCCAGCCCGCTGATCTTGCTCAACGACTTGATCGAGAACTCCAACAGCGCGCTGCCCGCCGGCGCCGCGCCGATGGAGACCTTCGGGCTGTTCGCGGTCACCCCGGTCGGCGTCGCGCTGCTGCTGCTCGGCGTCGCGTACTTCGTCTTCCTCGGCCGCTTCGTGCTGCCGGTGATCAAGCACAAGCCGGGCGAATCGGGCAGCATGCTGAAGTACTTCAAGGAGGTGTACGGCATCGCCGGCGAAGTGTATGAATGCAAACTGACCCGCGACAGCCCGCTGGTCGGCAAGACGCTTTCGGACGTCGACGCCGCCGGACGCGCCGGCTGGATCATCGCGATGCGCGCCGGCGACAACTTGGTGGTCGCGCCGCAGGGCCACACCGAGTTCCTCGAAGGCTCCGAGATGGCGATCATGGGCCGGCGCGACGCGGTGCTCGACTTCGCGCGCGAATACGCGCTGCGGGTGAAGAACGAGATGGACGTGTTCGCCGAAGTGCTGAGCACCGCCAGCGCCGGCATCGCCGAGATCGTCGTCATGCCGGACTCGTCGGTCATCGGCAAGACCATCAAGGACGCCGAGATCCGCAAGAAATACGGCGCCACCGTGCTGGCGGTGTTCCGCGCCGACGACGTCATCGACCAAGAGCTCGCCGACTTGGTGATGCAGTCCGGCGACACCCTGGTGGTGCATATCCGCTGGGGGCAGTTGATGCCGATCGCCGACGCGCGGCACGACTTCGCCGTGGTCACCGACTTCCCGCGCGAGGACAGCCGCCCGGAGAAACTCAAGTACGCCGCCGGCTTCTTCGCGCTCACCGTGTGCCTCGCGTTGTTCTCCGACATGCGCCTGTCGGCGGCGCTGATGACCGGCGCCGCCGGCATGATCCTGTGCGGCGTGATCAAGATCGAGGAGGCGTACCGCGCGATCGGCTGGCAGAGCGTGTTCCTGCTCGCCAGTCTGATTCCGCTCGGCGCCGCGGTCGAGAACAGCGGCGTCGCGGCGTGGGTCGCGCAGCAGGTGCTGCTGCTGCTCGGCGACGTGCCGGCGTGGGTGCTGCAGGCGGTGATCGCGGTGATGGCGACGGTGTTCACCTTGCTGATGTCGAACGTCGGCGCCACCGTGCTGCTGGTGCCGCTGGCAATCAACATCGCCCTCGGCGCCGGCGCCAGCCCGACCGTGTTCGCGCTGACCGTGGCGCTGGCGACCTCGAATTCGTTCCTGATTCCGACCCACCAAGTCAACGCGCTGATCATGGGTCCCGGCGGCTATCGCGTGTCCGACTTCCTCAAGGCCGGCGGCATCATGACGGTGATGTTCCTGGTGGTGATGATCTCGATGCTGACGTTGTTCTATTAGCGCGCCGCGCGCTTAGCGTCATTGCGGCGTCGCGTGGGTGTGATAGACGTAGTCGCAATGCGAGCGCAGTTCCGGCGGAAGGTAGTTGCCGCCGCTGTAGTCGGCCTCGACCAGGAAGGTGTACCGCGCGCCGCTTTCCAAGCCGCGGAAGGTGTGGTCGGTGGTCTTGCCGTCGAGCACGATTGGGTTCGGGCGCATGCCGCATAGCCGGCGAATGTCGTCGTGCTTGCCTTTGATGTGATAAAGGTGGAAGCGACTCGCGCCGCGCTCCTTGCGCCATCTCAGCCTGATTCGACCCTCGCCCGGCGTCGCCGAAGTGTGATTCTGATCCGGGTTTTTGTGCGTCACCGTATGGATGTTGATCTTCTTCGAGGTGGCGACGAATAGATAGTTGTACGCGCAAGTGACGCTGTCTTCGCGTTTGCGCGCGTAGTTCGCCTCCACCATGAAGGTGTAGGGTTGCCCGCGTTCGAGTCCGGTGATGATTTGCTTGCGTTGGTTGAACTCGCGCGTGCCGCGTTCGACCTGGATCGCGTTGGGATGATCGCGGCACAGCCGCCCGGGGGTGACGGTCGCGCCTTCGAGATAATAGATGCCGTAACTTCGAACATCGCCGCCCGGCTTGTTCCAATGCAGTTCAACCGCGCCGTCGCCGGCCGTATGCGACACATTCCACTTGCCCGGATTGATGTCGCGAATCACCGGCTCCAGCGACTCGCGCGAAACCGCATGGTCGGGCGTCACGTATGCCATCTGGTAGTGGCAATTGTTCTGCCCCTGCCAGTCGACCATCACGGTGTAAGTCCTGCCGTTGTGCATCTTCGGATCGCCCGGGCGCGCGCATCGTCCCAAAAAGCAATCCGTCGCCGGATGCTGCGGATAAATCAAATACTTGCCGATGTAGTTCATGTCGCGATTGAACAGCGCATTCGGTCGCCGCCGGCACATGTATTCGGCGCTTTGTTCGCCCTCGGTCCAATAGATGTGCATATAGTTGCTGGGTCGCTTGCGAGCGATGTCGTCGGCGAAGAAAAACGCGCGGTCGGCGGGATACACGCTCAGCGGCTTGTTCGTCTTGCGCTCGGCGATCGGGCGATCTTGCGCGTTGGCGGCGCCGAGCGCGCCGATGGAAAGCGTCGTGGCGCAAAGCAGCGTGACGATGAAGCGACTGCGACGGGCGTTGGTGGCGTTCGGGATCGCGTTCATTTTCGACTCCAGTTGAACTGTGAGATGCGGAAAGGTTCGAGGCGCGAACGCTAACACACTTGACGCCGAGAATCAACGGCGAGCCTCGTTATGCGCGGTCACGGCGACGCGTTCAACGCGCGGCGGCAACGTTCGAATCGCTCGAACGCCGCCGCGCGACTTGTCGGCTCGGTCGCGCCGAGCAGCAGGATGTCGCGCATCAACTGCTCGGCGCTGCGTTGCGCGCCATTGTTTTTTTCGATTCCTTTTTCATCGTCGTTGTCCTTTCCTTTCACTGTTATTTTTCCAGTCGCCATCGCCGCCGACAATCTCGCGATCTGCACCGCCATTCGCTGCTTCTGCAACGTCGCCGGGGAATCGATCTTGGCGATGATCTCGAGTTGCAGCAGCAACGCGCCCAACGCCTCGCCGTTCGCCGCCAGCGAGTCGCCGAGTCGCCGCCGCGCGCCGTCGTCGTCCAATGCGGCGACCGCGAGGCGATAGCGCGCGGCGACGACGCGCTCGAACTCGTCCGGCAACGCTGGCAACGCCGCCCATCGCGCCGCCGCATTCTCGGCTTGCGTTGAATCATCGTCGTCGCGCAACGCAATCGCCTCGATCTCGGCGCAGAGTTGCGACTTCTGCCGCAGCGTCTGGTGCAAGTCGCGCTCGCGCGCGCGGCTGGCCGCCTCCACCGCCTTCTGCGCGCGCTGAATCGCGTTGCGATAGCGCGCCTCGATCTTGTCCGCCGCCGCCTTCGGCGCCGCGCCGAGTTCGCGCCAACGCTGCTGCCACGACCCGATGCGCGCTTGCAGTCCATCGCCGTCGCCGCCGCCGTCGCCACAGGCGGATTCAATCTCCGCGCACAACGCCTCGCGCGCCGCCAAGCCCTCGCGCAGTTCCTGCTTGAACGCCTTGTGCGCGCGCTCGCGCTGGTCTTGTATCGCATCGCAAGCCTGCGTGAAACGCTTCCAAATCGCGCGCTCCTGGCCGCGCGACGACGCGATGGTCGGCGTCCATCTTCGCTTCATCGCCTGCAACTTCTTGTGCGCCGCCGCGTCCGCTTCGCCTTGCGCGAGTTGCTCGATCTCGGCGATCAACATTTCGCGCCCCTTGTAGTTGCGCGCGCGCTCGCGCTCGAACTTGTCGTTGAACTTCTGCATGATCGCGTCGAATCTCGACTGCAACGCCTTGCGCGACTGATGATCGCTCGCACCGGCGTTGCGCCATTCGCTCACCCGCGCGCGCGTCAGCCGCTGCGACTCCTTCCAGTCGGGTTCGCGCCAGTCGATGTCGTCGAACGCCTGCTCCAACGCCGCGCAAATTCGCTCGCGCGCGCGGCCGCTTTGCTCGCGCCGCGCCTTCTGCTGATCGAAATGCGCTTGGCACGGTTGATACGCCTTGACGCAGGCGCGGTTGAATCTGCGATAGAGTTTATGCTCGCTACCTTCGCCGCCACGATCCCACTGCTGCCATTGCTCGCGCGCGCGTTGGATGCGCTTCGCGATCTGCGGCAAGGTCGCGCCGGAATCGTGGATGCGCTCGATCGCCTCGATCAAATGCTCGCGCGCCTGCGCCGTGCCCCATTTCCGCCACGCCGCCAACTCGCGCAACTTCGGCCGCAGCGCGTCGAGTTCGGTGATGATGCGCTGGCGACGTTGCTGCGACAGACCGGCGATGCGATTGAGCGCGGCGATCGCGCCTTGCTCGAGTCGTTGCGCCTCGCCGACATCGCCGTCGCGCACCGCGTCGCGCAGCCGCGACAAGTCGGCTTCGAGTTCGCCGAACTGTTGCGCGCGCGCTTCGACTTGGGCGTGAATGCGCGCGCGCAACCGCGCGAACAAGTCGGCCAGCGACTCGTCCGCCGCGCCCGCGTCCTGCCGCGCGCTCCACCGCTTGCGCAGACGCTTGGCGCGACTCTCGTCGATGCCGCCGCCGGCCGACAGCAGCGCGCTCACTTCGCGCGCAAGCGGGTCGTCGGCGACCGCTCGGCTGGCGGCTTTGCCGACGGTTTGGTCTGCGGGTTGGTGGGGTGAATCGGGCGGGTCGGCCATTGCGATGGCGCGGTGGATTTGGCGTACAATCGGCGATTATATGACTTCCGACCAACGGCTGTCAGGCCGCATGCCGCGCATTCCTCGCATCCGACGAGGCGAATCGCCTTCGGTTTATTCGTCGCGTGTTTATTCGTCGCGTGTTTTTCCGACTTCCGTTTGTTCGCTCGGAGTCGCGCTAATCGCCGTCGCCGTGCTCGGCGTCGCGGCGATGGTGCCGGCGCGCGCGCATCATCTGTTGGCGCAACACGCGATCGATTGCAGCGCGAACTTCCCGTGCCCGGAATCGATCCAGCCGCGTGTGCGATTCTGGATCGAGGTGTTCCGCAGTTGGAGTCAAAAGACCGCGATCCTGCACGATCCGAATCAGCCGCAGCGCGTGTATGCGGTGTTCGACACCGGACAAGGATGCAGTCGCGCGGTGCGCGGCGCGGTCAACGCCAAGCGCAAGCAAATCAAAACCGGTTTGTATAACCTCGCCGCGCGCATCGACGCCAAGCAGCCGCCGAGCGGCGAAGTCGAGCGTCACCTCGCCGCGTTGTTTCCGTCGAACAACGCGCGGCGGATGCGCGCCGCCGCCGAGAACATTCGTTGCCAAAGCGGCGTGCGCGACAGTTTCGTCGCCGGGCTTGCGCGATACAACCGCTATCGCGCGATGGTCGATGCGGTGCTGGCGGAGAGCGGCTTGCCGCCGGAGATTCGCTATCTGCCGTTCGTCGAGTCGTCGTATAACCCGGCGGCGTATTCCAAAGCCGGCGCCGCCGGGATGTGGCAGATTATGCCCAAGACCGCGCGCGTGCTCGGCTTGGAGTTGAACGCCACGATCGACGAGCGGCTCGATCCGGAGGCGGCGACGCGCGCGGCGGCGAAGTATCTGCTGCGCGCCGACCGCGACCTGACCGCGATCGCCAAGCAGTTCGCGCCATCAATCGCGCGCGCCGAGATCAATCCGTTCGTGATCACTTCATACAACTACGGCGTGAACGGAATGAAGCGCGCGATCCGCAAGATCGAGCCGGACTTCATGCAAGTCTTGGAGCGCTACAAGTCGCCGCGATTCCAAATCGCGGTGAAGAACTTCTACGCCAGTTTCCTCGCCGCGCGGCATGTCGCGATCAACGCCGAGGAATATTTCGGCGCGATCGCCGCCGAGCGCGCCGACGACGAGCAGACCGTGGTGCTGACGCATGCGACTTCGATCGCGCGCATCAAAGCGGTGTTCGGCCTCGACGAGGCGCAACTGCGCGCGCGCAACCGCGCGCTGACGCGCTATGTGTGGCGCGGCTGGCGGCAGATTCCAGCCGGCTATCGGC
>JBPCXC010000171.1:0-3166 GCA_051008875.1 bacterium | reverse complement strand
TCGTTGGCGTCCTTCGGCAGCAGCAGGCGCTGCAACGCGGACTCGCTGGCGTCGATCTCGCGCAGCGCCGCCGGCATCTCCTCCTTGGCGAGATCGCGAATGCCGTCGTCGCCGTCGTCGAGCATCGCGCGCAACTCGGACAACTGCCGCGCCAGGCGACGATGATGCGCGAAGGCGTCGGCGAGCGGCTCGATCTCGGCGAGTTCGATCGACAACTCGCGGA
The DNA here is from genome assembly GCA_051008875.1 of bacterium. Lineage (GTDB taxonomy): Bacteria > Pseudomonadota > Gammaproteobacteria > Arenicellales > Poriferihabitantaceae > JAHRAW01. The sequence goes on along the minus strand of JBPCXC010000171.1, from coordinate 2,943 downwards.
AGCGCGCCTGCGCGGCGATCACCTCCGGGTCGGACAGCAGCGCCTGAATCTCCTCGCGCCGCTCGGCCAAGCGCCGCAGTTTTTCTTCGGTCGCCGGGTTCATCGTCGGCGTGACATTATTAAGGCGAGTGCGCGAATCGCCGACAACGTCAGCGCCCGAGCAGTTTGCGCGCGGCGGCGGGAAGCGCGGAGTCGCCGTCGATATGCGCTTGCTTCAGCGCCTCGCTCGGGCGGTGGGCGAACTTGTTGGCGATATTTCGCGCCAGTTGCCGCGTCGCCGTCTCGGGGTCTTCGCCGCCGCGGATTCGACGCGCCGCGCGCATCGCTTCGTCGCGCGCGATGGCGTCCAACTCCTCGCGCAGCGCGCGGATCGCCGGCACCGAATCGAGCGAGCGCATCCAGCGCATGAATCTGACCACCTGCAAGTCGATGATGATCTCCGCCTCCTCGGCGGCGCGCGCGCGCGCGCTGCGATGATGCGCGACCACCGCCTGCAGATCGTCCACGTTGTACAGATACACATCGGCCAAGTCGCTGACCTGCGCCTCGACGTCGCGCGGCACCGCCAAGTCGAGGATGAACATCGGCTTGCGCCGGCGCGCCGACAACGCGCGCTCGACCGCGCCCTTGCCGAGGATCGGCAAGGTGCTGGCGGTGCTTGATACGACCACATCGGCGTGCGCCAGTCGTTCGGGGACTTGCGCCAGCGCGATCGCCTCGCAGTCGCACTCTCGCACCAGCGTGCGCGCCAGCGTGCGTGCCTTGTCGAGCGAGCGATTGGCGATCAGCATGCGCTCGACGCCGTGCTCGCGCAGATGGCGCGCGACCAACTCGATGGTCTCGCCGGCGCCGATCAGCAGCGCGGTCTGCTCGGCTAAGTCGGCGAAGACGCGCTTGGCGAGGCCGACGCCGGCATACGCCACCGACACCGAGTTGGCGCCGACCGCGGTGTCGGTGCGCACTTGCTTGGCGACCGAGAAGGTGCGCTGGAACAGCCGGTTGAGCACCTTGCCGGTGGCGCCGGCGCGGGCGGCAACATCGAACGCGGCCTTCATCTGGCCGAGAATTTGCGGCTCGCCGAGCACCATCGAGTCGAGCCCCGAGGCGACGCGGAAAGCGTGCTTGACCGCCTGCTCGTTGGGAAATTGATAGACGTTGCCGGCGAGCGCCGCCGGGCTGATTTCGGTGCGGCGGCTGAACCAGTCGATGATGCGCGGCGCGCCGGCGTGCTCGCCACAATAGATCTCGGTGCGGTTGCAGGTGGACAGAATAGTCGCCTCGCCAACGCCAGCGCTGGCGGTCAGGTCGCGCAGCGCCGGCGTCAGCGCCTCGGGACCGAACGCCAGCCGCTCGCGCAACTCGATCGAGGCGGTGTCGTGATTCAGTCCAAGAGCCAGCAGTTTCACAGTGTCACCATCGGCAGATGCGGGTCGGCAGATGCAGGTCGGCGAACGCGGATCGGCGAACGCGGACGCGGGCGAACGCAAGCGCGCGCGGGCGAACGCCGACCGCCGCATGCGTCTTATTATAGCCCGCCGACGGCGGATTTCGGGGATTCCGACGGCGGCGGCATACCCGACTCGCCGCCGATTTGCTATGCTTTGCACCCTTTTTCACCTAAGCGGATGCCAACTCCAACATGAAAATAGAGACCAAAGCAGTCCATTCCGGCTATCAACCGGACCCGACCACCCACGCCGTGGCGGTGCCGATCTACCAGACCACCGCATATGCGTTCGACAACACGCAGCACGGCGCCGACCTGTTCGACCTCAAGGTGCTCGGCAACATCTACACGCGGATCATGAATCCGACCAACGACGTGCTCGAGCAGCGCGTCGCCGACATGGAGGGCGGCGCGGCGGCGCTAGCGGTCGCCTCGGGGCAAGCGGCGACCACCTATTCCATCCTGACCATCGCCGAAGCCGGCGACAACTTCATCTGCATGTCGACGCTGTACGGCGGCACCTACAACCTGTTCGCGCACACCTTCCCGCAGGTCGGCATCGAGGCGAGATTCGCCGACCCGGAAAACCTCGACGCCATCGCCGCGCTGATCGACGCCAAGACCAAAGCGATCTACTGCGAGTCGGTCGGCAACCCGGCCGGCAACGTGGTCGATCTCGCCAAACTCGCCGACTTGGCGCACGCTCACGGCGTGCCGGTGATCGTCGACAACACCGTGCCGACGCCGTATCTGTGCCGCCCGTTCGAATGGAACTGCGACATCGTGGTGCATTCGGTAACCAAGTACATGGGCGGCCACGGCACCATCATCGGCGGCGCGCTGGTCGACTCGAACAAGTTCGACTGGGTCGCCAACAAGGCGCGCTTCAAGCGGCTGAACGAGCCGGATGTTTCGTATCACGGCGTGGTCTTCACCGAGACCGGGCTGCCGCCGTACATCCTGCGCGCGCGGGTCGTGCCGCTGCGCAACATGGGCGCGGCGATGGCGCCGCAGAACGCGTTCCTCGCGCTGCAGGGGCTGGAGACGCTGCCGCTGCGGATGGACCGCATCTGCGACAACACGCTGACCGTGGCGCAGCATCTCGAAGGCGACGCCAACGTCGAATGGGTGCGCTACGCCGCACTCGACAGCAGCCCGCACAAGGCGCTGCTCGACAAGTACATGGACGGGCGCGGCTCCGGCGTGCTCAGTTTCGGCATCAAAGGCGGCGCGCAAGCCGGGGTGAAGTTCATCGACGCGCTGCAACTCATCACCCGCCTGGTCAACATCGGCGACGCCAAGTCGCTCGCCTGCCATCCGGCCTCGACCACGCACCGCCAACTCTCCGAGGAGGAACTGGCCGCGTCCGGCGTCTCCGCCGACTTGGTGCGGCTGTCCATCGGCATCGAAAATGTCGGCGACATCATCGAGGACATCGACCAAGCACTCCGCGCCTCGACGGCGTAAGCCGCGTCGCCTCGCGCCCGCGCCGGCGG
>JBPCXC010000170.1:0-6607 GCA_051008875.1 bacterium | reverse complement strand
GGATTGTTCATCGGCGTTGAGTTGGTGCGCGACTCGAATCTCGCGCCGGCGCACGAGCAAGCAACTTACATCGCCGAGCGGATGAAGCAGGAGGGCGTTTTGATTGGCGTGGACGGAGCGCATCGCAATGTGTTGAAAATCAAGCCGCCGCTGTGCTTCGCAAGCAGCGACGCGCGGACGCTGGCGGATGCGTTGGAGATGATTCTGCATGAGGACTTCGCGCAGCCAGATGCGGCGCGGCAAGCCCCGGGTTAGGGTTGACTGGCGACCGCGGATATGCTATGAATGCGCTCGTTTTCTGGTTGCAAAGCGGATGAAATCCCCGCCGCCTCTGTGGCGGCTTAACGAATACCGAGGCGAACGATGAGCAGAACAACGCAACGAAGGATGCCACCGCACGCCGCGCGATACGCGCTGGCGGCATTCTTGATCGCGCTTGGTGCGCAGGCGCAGGCGCAGGCGGTGGGCAATTTGACCAATTTGAATCCCGGCAACCAGTACGTCACGGTGACGCCCGGCGCCGGCGAGATTCGGTTGCACTGGGAGGACACGAAGGGACCGATCCGAGCATGGTGGGTGTATCACGAGGAAGGGCGGATCGCCGCCAACGCCGCGTCGCGGATGTGCGCGCGGCGTTGGAATGCGCGGCGCTTCGACGAGCGCACCAAGCGCAACGCGCACATTCGCGGGCTGAAGGAGTTGACGCACTATACCTTTATGGTCGAGGCCGAATACCGCGACCAGCCGAGTCCGCGGAAGAATCCGAAATGCGATTATGTGCTGCACCTCGACGCGCGCACCGACGCCACGCCGCGCGCGCTGCGCAAGGTCAGCGACTTGTTCGCGTATGGCATTCGCGGCGGCGTCGCCTTTCACCATCGCGCTCGCTTGAAAGGATATTTGGAGGTGTATCACAAACTCGGCAAGCACGACGCCGCGCATATGTGCAAGTTCCGCCCGAACCAACGCGCCGCGTCGCGCACCGTGTACGCCGGCACCAACTTGCACATCATCAGGCGTCTCGAGAGCCGCGAGTTATACACCGTGATGCTGGTCGAGAAGCGCGACGACAACGCATGCCATTACTCGATGGGGCATGCCACCCCCGACCCGCACGGCAGCGCCAAGCAGTCGGTGCAGAACTTGGCCCCGGGTTTCGAGCACGCGTCGCATTTGCGCGGCGACGGCGCGATACTAATCAGATGGAAGCAACCGCACGGCAACGTGTCGCGCTACTATATCTACTACATGCCGGGCACGATCGCGGACGACGCTATCACTCCGGCGCGGCTATGTCGCGATCGCCCCGATCGGATTCGCATCGAGCGCGATGGGCGCGAGCATCTGGTCACCGGCTTGGACAACGGGCGGGCGTACACATTCATGGTCGCAGCGGTGCCGAAGAGTAGGCAGGCGACCAACGCCGACTGCGACTATCTGTATCATTTCACCGCGACGCCGAAAAAAGTTCGCATCCACTCGTTCACCCACAAGAACCCCGATCATACATTTAGTCGGGCGACGCCCGGCGATGGCAAAGTGCTGTTGAAGTGGCGCTACGGGCGCGAAGAGCACGAGCATGTTTACCAATGGCACATCTACCAAGTCGAAGGCATTGCCAAGGATGTGCGCAAACTATGCACCGAGCGCCCGAATCCGACCGTTATCCAAGCCTCCACGATCAATACATACTATATGCTCGACCTGAAGAACGACACGCCGTACACCTTCATGGTCGAGCCGCATTACAAAAACTACCTGCCGCCGCAAGTCCGCTCGCACTGCGACTACGTCTATCACGTCCACGCCACGCCGGTGCCGGACTGACTCGTTCGCGTTCTGGTTTCTCGTTCGTTTTTACGCGCACCGACAATGCGACGATGCCAATGAAGAATAGTCCCGGCAAAGCGAATCATTTTCCGTCTTGCGATGTGCGCGTTGGCGGCATCGCTCGGCTCGCTCGGCTTAATCTCGGCGGCGACGGCGGCGCGCGACGAGGTAAAGAACGTCAATCCCGGCAACAAGAATGTCTCGGTGACGCATCTCCCCGGCGCGGCGGAACTGAAATGGCCTAATGTGCGCGGAGCGGTGGCTTGGTGGGTGTATCACGCCGAAGAGGGAGTCGACGACACCGCCGAGTCGCTTTGCGCCGAGCGACCGAATGCGCGCCGGCTCGCCGGACGCGATGCGCGCTCGGTGCGCATTGACAATCTGCGCAACGCGACTCGCTACGAGAAAGGCTCGATCGAATACGATCACATGCGCGCGCCGCGGCTTTGCCTGCGCGGTGACAAAGTTCGCTTCGGCGCGGACGCGCGCGAACATTTATTCACCGGCTTGGATAACGGTCGCACCTACACGTTCTTGGTCGCGGTGCAACTCGACTTGCCGAATGTTGTCGGCAACTGCAACTACATGGACTACTTCACGCAAACGCCGCGCAAGATCGACATCCGCACGGTCACCAACAAAAACCCGGTGCGCTCGCGCACGACGCCGGGCGACCGCCAGGTGTAACTACAATGGCGCGGCGAGGACGGCGTGCGCGCTTGGCACATCTATTACGCCGCCGAGTCGCACGCGGATGCGCGGCGACTCTGCGACCAACGCCCGAACGCGATTCGGATTGCCGACGGCAGTGCTACCGATTACACCGTCGAGCATCTTCGTAACGACATCGTTTACACGTTTTTGGTCGAGCCGCATGACAGCGGTTTGTTGCCGCCGGAGGTCAGCACGCACTGCGACTATGTCTTTCACGCCACGGCGAAGCCGCGGGCGGATTGATCGTTCGTTTTCGTTTTTTATTTCGCCGCCGCATCTTTTTCGGCGGTCAGCAACGCGCGCAACTCATACAAAATTTCCAACGCCTGGCGCGGCGAGATTTGATCGGCGGCGACGGCTTTCAGCTCGGCGATGGCGCGCCGTTCGCGCTCGCCCAACTCATTCGACGGCGCGTTCGACGGTGCATTCGCCGGCGCGAACAAACTCGCTTGCGGCGACGGCGTCGACTCGTTTTGCGCGCCGACGTATTGTTGCTCCAAACTATGCAGTTTGTCGCGCGCGACGGCGATGGCGTCGTCCGGCACGCCGGCCAAGCGCGCCACCTGCAAGCCGAAACTCTGGTTCGCCGGACCGGGCTTGACGCTGTACAAAAAGACGATGTCGTCGCCGTGCTCGACCGCATCCAAATGCACATTGACCACGCCGGGCAACTGCTCGGCGAGCGCGGTCAGTTCGAAGTAGTGGGTCGAGAACAGCACGCAGGCGTTGACTCGCTTGGACAAGTCGGCGGCGCATGCCCAAGCCAGCGCGAGGCCGTCGAAGGTGCTGGTGCCGCGCCCGATTTCGTCCACCAACACCAAACTATTGGCGGTGGCGTTGCGCAGGATATGCGCCATTTCGGTCATCTCGACCATGAAGGTCGAGCGTCCGCCGGCCAAGTCGTCGGCGGCGCCGATGCGGGTGAAGATGCTGTCGATCGCGCCGATCGTCGCCGACTTCGCCGGCACATAGCAGCCGGTGTGGGCGAGCAGGGCGATGACCGCGACCTGCCGCATGTAGGTGCTCTTGCCGCCCATGTTGGGACCGGTGATGAGTTGCATCCGCGTGTCGGCGTCGAGACGGATTGAGTTGGGGATGAAGTCGCCGTCGAGCGCGCGCTCGACCCCCGGATGGCGGCCGTCCCCGATCTCCATCTCGGCGGCGTCGCGCAACGTCGGGCGCACCAAGTTGAGCGCGGTCGCGCGCGCGGCGAAGTTGACCAGCAAGTCGAGTTGCGCCATCGCGTCAGCGCAGTCCTGCATCGGCGGCACGAGTTCGGCAAGTTTTTCGATCAACTCGTTGTATAACCATTTCTCGCGCGCCAATGCCTTGCTGCGCGCGCTTAGGATTTTCTCTTCGAACGTGCGCAACTCTTCGGTGACGAATCGCTCGGCGTGCTTCAATGTCTGGCGGCGGATGTAGTCCTGCGGCGCTTGGCCGGCGCGCGCGCGCGGCAGTTCGATGTAGTAGCCGTGCACGCGGTTGTATTGCACCCGCAGCGCGGCGATGCCGGTGCGCTTGCGCTCGCGCGCTTCGAGTTCGAGCAGGAAGTCGCTGGAGTCGCGCTGCAGATGACGCCATTCGCGCAGTTGCGGGTCGTATTCATCGCGCAGCACGCCGCCGTCGCGCACCACACTAGGCGGGTTCTCGACCATCGCGCGCACCAGCAAGTCATGCGTCTGCGGCTGCGGCGCCAACGGCTGACGCAACGCCGCGAGCAACGGCGCGCTCGCATCCGCCAGCAACTCGGCAATGCGCGGCAGCACCGCGAGCGCCGCGCATAGCCGCGTCAAGTCGCGCGGGCGCGCGGTCTTGAGCGCGATGCGCGCGAGAATGCGCTCGACGTCGCCGGCTTGCTTCAGCGCCGTGGCGAAGTCATCGCAATTTTGGCTTTGGATGAGCCAATCAATCGCGTTGTGGCGTTCGGTCAGTATTGCGTGATCGCAGCTCGGGCTGTTGAACCATCGCCGCAGCATGCGCGCGCCCATCGGCGTGGCGCATCGGTCGAACAGACCGATCAGCGTGTGCGCGCCGCTGCCGTCGCGGCTGCGTTCGATCTCGAGGTTGATGCGCGAGATCGAATCGATCGTCACTACCGCGTCGCCGCGTTGGTAGTGGATGCCGCGGATGTGCGGGATGTCGTCGCCGTGCAGGTCACGGATGTACTGAATCAAGGCGCCGGCGGCACGCGTGGCGACGGCGAAGTCGTCGGCGCCGAACGCCGCCAAGTCATGCGTGGCGAACACTTCGCACAAGGCCTGCTTGGCGCGCGATGCCTCGTAGTACCACGCTGGCACCGAGGTGCGCGATGCCGCGGGATGGAGCGTCGTCGCGTCGAGCAACTGGTCTTGCGTCTCGGCGATCAAAATCTCGGCGGCGCCGAGGCGCTCCAACTCGCTTGGCAGCGACTCGCGCGCGGCGCGTTCGAGGCTGGTGAATCGGCCGTTGGAGATCTCCAGCGCGGCCACGCCGATGCGTCCGTCGGCCTCGAACAGCGCCGCGATCAAGTTCTCTTGGCGGTCGGCGAGCAGATTCTCCTCGGTCAACGTGCCGGGCGTGATCACCCGCGTGACCTTGCGCTCGACCGGGCCCTTCGAGGTCGCCGGATCCCCGATTTGCTCGCAGATCGCGACCGCGACCGACTGGCGCACCAGTTTCGCCAGATACTGATCGATGCTGTGATACGGCACGCCTGCCATCGGAATCGGCGCGCTGCCGGACTTGCTGCGCGTGGTCAGCGTGATGTCAAGCAGTTTCGCGGCGCGCTCGGCATCGTCGTAGAACAGTTCGTAGAAGTCCCCCATACGATACAGCAGCAGGGTGTCGGGATACTCCGACTTGATCGCCAGATACTGGCGCATCATCGGCGTATGCGCGGCGAATCGTGCCGGGTCGAGGGGCGCCTTGGGCGTCATCCGGTCTGCGCGGGCGGGGTCTCGGCGGCGCCGATGGATGCGGATGCTGCGACCAGAATATCGTTGAATATCTTTGGATTAGCAGCAACTATTTGCCCATTTTCTAGGAACTTCTGCGCGCCGTCGAAATCCGCTACCAGACCGCCGGCCTCGCGCACCAGTAGGCTGCCGGCGGCGATGTCCCAGCACGCCAGCCCGGATTCCCAGAAGCCGTCCAGCCGCCCGGCGGCGACATAGGCGAGGTCGAGCGCCGACGAGCCGCCGCGGCGCATGTCGGAGACGCGCGGCAACAGCGCCTCGAACGCGCGCATCCACGGCTCGAAATTGGCCGAGCGGCGGAACGGGAAGCCGGTCGCGAGCATCGCGCGCGCCAATTTGTCCTGTCCGGTAACGCGGATGCGGCGGCTGTTCAAGTGCGCGCCCTGTCCGCGCGAGGCGGTGTACAACTCGTCGCGCAGCGGATCGAACACCACGCCGTGCTCGAGCCGTCCGCCGCAACGCACTGCGATCGACACCGCGAACTGCGGATGGCCGTGCAGATAGTTGGCGGTGCCGTCGAGCGGATCAATGATCCATTCGCATTCCCGGTCAGCCGCGCGGACGGGTTTTTGCGCAGACTTCGACTCGGACTTCGTCGAAGATTTTTGCCCCGGCTTCCGCTCCGATTTCGGCGCGGCCGTTTCGGCCGGCGGCTGACCGGGATGCTCGCCGCTTTCCTCGGCGATGATGCGGTGGCTCGGATAGAGATGATGCACGATATCAATGATCGCTTCCTCCGCCATCCGGTCCACCGCGCTGACGAAGTCGTTGTGTCCTTTGCGCTCGACCGTGACTCGGTCGAGGCGCTCCATTTGCCGCAGGATGATTCGTCCGGCTTGGCGTGCGGCTTTGACCGCGATATTGAGCAAGGGGCTGTTCACGATTTACATCCTTCGTTAATCCTTATTACAAGCGCGTCGAATTTTGCGCGGTTCTGCGGCGTCGCCGCGGTTTTAAGGACTATGGGATTAAAGGAGCCGCGTGGGCATTTCATCAAGCGCTCGCTTGCGGCACAATGCCGCGATGGAAATCCCTGACGGTAGCGGCACGGATTATATCCATTCTGTCCGTGTGGTGCTGATCGAACCGACCCATCCCGGCAACATCGG
>JBPCXC010000169.1:0-4762 GCA_051008875.1 bacterium | reverse complement strand
CTCCTGGATCATTTCCATCGCGGCTTCACCCACCGAGGTCATGGTGATGGAGGCGATGAGGAACGGCACCAGGCCACCGATAAACAAACCGATCAATACGTCTGGATCGCCAATGTGCAGAATGAATTCGCCGCCGCTGGTACTGGCGACGGTTTCAACGAACGCCGCGATAATGGCCAATGCAGCAAGCGCGGCCGCGCCGATCGCGAAACCCTTGCCCATCGCGGCAGTGGTGTTGCCGAGTTCGTCGAGCGAGTCGGTAATCTCGCGCACTTCGTCGCCGAGTCCGGCCATCTCGGCCAGCCCGCCGGCGTTGTCGGCGACCGGGCCGTACGCGTCGATCGCCATGGTGATGCCGACCGTCGCCAGCATGCCGACGGCGGCGATGCCGACGCCGTACAAGCCGGTCAACGCGCTGGCGACGAGGATGATCGCGCTGATGATCAGCAGCGGCGCGACCACCGACTCCATGCCGACCGCCAGCCCGCTGATCAGCACCGTCGCCGGGCCGGTCTCGCCGCTCTTGGCGATGTCGCGCACCGGCTTGCCGCCGGTGTAGTGCTCGGTGATCAGGCCGATGCCGATGCCGCCGACCGCGCCGACCAGCACCGCGCCCCACACCCGCGCGCTGACGCCGAGATACGAGATCAGCGCCAGCGCGACGACGATGAACAGCAGCGAGGCGCCGATGGTGCCGATGCGCAGCGCCAACTCGGGCGAGCGCGCCGAGTTCATGCGCACCAGCGCGATGCCGCCGATGGAGGCGAGCAAACCGAGCGAGGACAGCGCGAGCGGCAGGAACATCAGGTTCTCGCGGCTGCCGATCAGCGCCAGCGCCGCCGGCGACAGCGTCGCGGCGATCGCGATCGAGGCGATCATCGCGCCGCAATACGACTCGAAGATGTCCGAGCCCATGCCGGCGACGTCGCCGACATTGTCGCCGACGTTGTCGGCGATCACGCCCGGATTGCGCGGGTCGTCCTCGGGGATGCCGGCTTCGATCTTGCCGACCAAGTCGGCGCCGACGTCGTCGCTCTTGGTGAAAATGCCGCCGCCGACGCGCGAGAACAACGCCACCGACGACGCGCCCATGCCGAAGCCGTGGATGATGTGCGCGGTGTGCGGGTCGCCGCCGTACAACGCATACAGCAAGCCGAGCCCGAGCAGTCCCATCGCGGCCACGCACAGCCCCATGATCGAGCCGCCGAAGAACGCCACGGTGAGCGCGCCGGCGGCGCCTTCATTGACCGCCGCGGTGGTGGTGCGGACGTTCGCGCGGGTCGCGGCGTGCATGCCGAGATAGCCGGCGAGCGCCGAGCACGCCGCGCCGACCAGGAACGCGAGCATGGAATGCGCGCCGAGGTCGGAGAACAAGATCAGCGCCGCGACCACCGCGACGAACACCGCCAGATAGGTGTATTCGGTGCGCATGAACACCATCGCGCCGTGGTGGATCTTGTCGGCGATGGCGACCACTTTGCCTTCGCCGGCGGGATGCTTGAGCACCATCCGGTAAATGACCCAAGCGACGCACAGCCCGAACGCGCCCAACGAAATTGGAATGAGGGAAGTCAACGGCATCGGAATCTCCGTGGAAGTTGCAAACGGGAAAATCAAACCGCCGAACTATAGCCGCGTCCGCTGCGCATGGCAATACGCGGGGGCGAAACAGACTCGCTTCGCTCGCACTTTTCTTTCGCCGTCATTCCGGCAAGAACCCGCTTGCCGTCATTGCGCGTATCATCTTGATACGCGCCCTTCGGGCTCGCTAACGCTCGCGAAAAAACGCTCCGGGCGTTTTTTCGCGCAAACACCTCCCTCCGCCGTCATTCCCGCAGTCTGTTAAGCGGGAATCCACACTCGCGGGAGCGAGTGAGGCAAGCCAACGGCTTGCTGGCTTTTGATGCAAGCGGGAATCGCGCAGGTTGGTCACCAACTCATCCCGGCTTTGAACAAAACGCCGGTTTCGTTTTCGTCGCGTTGCTTGCGATACGCCTCCACGCTCATCTCCAGCGGCAATGCGATCAACTTGTATCGCCCGCCGAAGCGATAGTCGCGACCGCCGTCGGACAAGCGCAGACCCGTGTATGGCGTCAGCATGCCTTCGCCGAAGGCGAAGCCGTGGGCGATTTCGCTTTCCATTCTTGCGATTGGGTCGAACGACTCATCGTCCGAATCACCCGCCAACTCCGCCGCGCTTTCGGTCCATAGGCGACCCACGCCGCTTCGCGTAACGCCCCAGCCCGGCTCCACGCGCCACGACAAGCCCTGACCGTCGGCGCCCGGCGCATAACGCAGCGTTCCGCTCACGCCCCACTCGTCGTGCTCGCCGCCGTGCGCCAGCAGCGCGCGCGCGTTGAGCGACGCGCTGACGCCGTCGCCGGTGTCGTGCGTCAAATGTCCGCCGAGTTCGATGCCGACGCCGGAGCGGACATCGCCGCCGTCGTATCGCGCGCCGAACTCGAACGCGCGACGCGTGCCGTTGGTCGCGCCGCCGCCGAACTCCATCCCGACGCGCACGCGGCGCGAAGCGACATCCAAGTCGGTCGTCGCATCGTCGTAATCAACCTCCATGTTCGCCACCTGCGCGTCGAACTTCAGCCGCATCGTGCTCGCGTCGTCGACCGCGAGGTCGCCGCTGGCGATGCCGAGTGATGCGCTTCGCAATTCCACATCGCCCGATGCTTGCGCGCCGCCGTTTGTCGTCTCGCGATTGTCCAAATCGCCTTCGCCGTAACCGACGCTCGCCCAGATGTCCATTCCGCCGACGCGCCGCCAGGCGAGGTATGGGTGCACGCTGGTGGTTGATAGTTCGATCGTGCCTTCGACCGGCTTGCCGTCGACATCGGCGGTCTGATAATCCCATTCGCCTTCGCTCCGCGACACCGCCGCGCCAGCGAGCGTGCCGTTATTGAACCGCGCGTCGGCGCCGACTTGGACGCTGTACAACTCGCCGTCCCAGTCCAACGTCCCGTCCTCACCGCCGAGGTTTTGATACGAACCGCCGAGCCACACGCCCGCGCCATCGCCGACGCCGCCGTCGCCGGACAATGCGAGCGAATGGGTTTTGCCGTCCAAGAGTCGCTTGACGCCGTCGCCGATGACATCGCCGATGCTCGCGCCGTTCGCCATCGCCGTCGCGCCTTCCGTCGCGAACGATGCGGTCAGCGAAGCGGCGTTGAGGTTCCCGCCGTCGCCGGCGTTGACCGCGCCGACGCGGTTGGAAATCGCGTCGGCGACATTGCTCACGATCGCCGCGGCGACCACCGGCAAGGACTCCTCGGTGGCTTCCATCGCGGCTTGCTCGGTGGTGTCGTCCGGCGTGGTGGCGTCGTCCGGCGTCGTCGGCGCATCCGCCGACGCGCGCATCACGGTGATGGTGTAGTCATTCGTCGAGGTGTCCGCGGCGGTTACGGTCACGGTGATCGTGTTCGCGCCTTCGATGAGTTCCACATCGGCATCGGCGGTGTCGCTGTCGGTGTCGTCCGGCGTGTCGTAGGCAATCATTGCACCGGAGTCGGTCGCGGTCGCGGTGATGGTGGTGCTGTCCACATCGTTGGCGACGCTCGCGGTGTACGACATGTTGCCCGAAGTGAATTCGGGCATGAGCGTTACGCCACTCAGCGAAAGGTCGCTCAGCATCGCGTCCGAACTCGCCGCCATCGGCGTCGCCGTCGTCGGCGGCGTTGTCCATGCGCTGGCGTCGGCGGCGGAATGCGTCGAGCGCGCGGCGATGGCGTATTCGGTGTCGTTGGTCAAGCCGGCGACGGTCGCGGTCAGCGTGCCCGCGCCGGTGACGGACACCAGCGCGTCGCCGGCGCAGTTGGTGTCGTCGAACGTCGGCGTCGGCGCGTTCGCCAACACGCACACTTCATACCCGTCCGGCGTCGTGCCGCTCGTCGGCGCGGTCCAACTCACATCAATCTGCGCGTCGCCGCCGGTCACCGCCACGCCAGTCGGCGCGCTTGGCACGGACGGCACGACATCGGCGACGACGGCGAAAGAGATGACGCTGGCAGTAGGCAATGCCATCGCAAAATCGCCGTCGTCAACTTTGAAATGCCTTGCATCGCCCATCGACCAGCCGGCGGAGCCGGTCTGCATGCGCGAAGTGGTGTGTCGCAGAATGTATAGATGATTGACGGTTCCGCTCGGCGCGTCGGGTGCGCTGAGCGCGATGAAATATTCGGTGTCGGTGGCGAGCGGAATTCCGTCGGCGGTGTAGGCGATGACTCCGGCGGCGGTTGGATTGTCGCCGTCCAATGTGGCGATGCGCTCGCCGACGTTGCCGTCGCCGGTTGCGGCGTGGAGCGCGACGACGATGTCGCCCGGAGTGCCAATCGCACCAACACCGACAAACTCGAAATGCACTTCCCGCAAGTTGTATCCGTCGGTCGCCGAGCCGGTGGTGAAGGCGCCGGCGAGTTGCGTGTGTATATTTCCAAAACCGGCGTCATAACCGAAGCCAAGCGGAATGGTTCGGATGGGTTCGTCTAAGTTGCAAACCGTTTCTTGCCCGTCGTCGGCGGTCGGGCAAGTTTGCGCAAAGGCGATGTTTGGTGCGGCGAGGAGGACGGCGAACCAAAACGCAACGACGCAGGTCGCGCGTGGGGTGTGACTACTTAAATATTGGGGGGGGGGGGGGGGCGAAAAAGGTTGCGGTGATCCTGGGCGGTCTCCGGTTGGTGTGTGGGTTGGTGATCCCCGACGCGGGTCGGGGTCAAGGTCGGGAGGGAATATAGCAAACCTCCCCGTCATTGCG
>JBPCXC010000168.1:0-1805 GCA_051008875.1 bacterium | reverse complement strand
CGTTGGCCGTCATTGCGCGTATCGTCCCTGATACGCGCCCTTCGGGCTCGCTTGCGCTCGCGAAAAAACGCTCCCGGCGTTTTTTTCCCGCAGTCACCTCCCCGCCGTCATTGCTCGTATCATCCTGATACTCGCCCTACGGGCTCGCTATGCTCGCGAAAAAACGCTCCCGGCGATTTTTTGCGCGTATCGTCCCTGATACTTGCCCTTCGGGCTCGCTTGCGCTCGCGAAAAATCGCTCCCGGCGATTTTTTCCCGCAGTCACATCCCCGCCGTCATTCCCGCAGTTTGTTGAGCGGGAATCTCTTTTTCTTTTCGCCATCACCACACGCCAACGACGATGAGCGATGAACGCAATCTAGCCACGCGACTATGGCGCAAGGACGCGTCGTTGTGGTGCGCGCGCGCGCGCGAGCACGACGCCATTCGCGCGCGGCTCGGCTGGCTCGACTGCGTCGCGTGGATGCAGTCGCGCGCCGACGAACTGCAGCAATGGGCGGCGCGCACCGCTGGAAGCGGCGACTTCGATCGCGTCATCGTGCTCGGCATGGGCGGGTCGAGCCTCGCGCCGGCGGTGTTCGCATCAAAGTTCGCGCCGACGTCGCGCGGCTTAAAATTGCAAGTGCTCGACAGCACCTGCCCCGACGAGATCGCGCGCGTCGCCGACGGCGACTTGCGCCGCTGCTTGTTCATCGTCGCCAGCAAGTCCGGCGACACGCTCGAGACGCTCGATCTGCATCGCCACTTCCACGCGCAGGCGAAGACGCATCATTGCAATCCGGAGTCGCGCTTCGTGCTGATCACCGACGCCGACACGCCGCTGCATCGGCTCGGTCGGTCGGGGCGTTTCCATCGGGTGTTCATCAACCCGAGCGACATCGGCGGACGCTATTCGGCGCTGAGTTACTTCGGCCTCGCGCCGGCGGCGTTGCTCGGCGTCGATGTCGGCGCGTTGCTCGCGCGCGCGCGCGCGTTCGCCGACACCACGCGCGACGACGACCCGCGCCGCAACCCGGCGCTGGCGCTCGGCATCCTGCTCGGACGCGCCGCGCGCGACGGACGCGACAAGTTGATTCTGGACTTGCCCGAAGACCTCGCCGCCTTCGGGCTATGGGTCGAGCAGTTGATCGCCGAGAGCACCGGCAAGGATGGCAAGGGACTGGTGCCGGTGATTCAACCGCGCGGCGAAGGCGATGTCGCGCGCGGCGAAGATCGAGTCGTCGTTCGCGTTGATCTCGCACGCGGTGACGGCGACGGCGATGATGACGACACCGACTGCACGTTGCGAATCGACGATCCGATTCAACTCGGCGCCGAGTTCTTTCGCTGGGAGTTCGCCACCGCGATCGCCGCGAGTTACTTGCGCGTCAATCCGTTCGACCAACCCGATGTCGCGCGCAGCAAAGAGCGCACGCGGCGATTCATTCGCAAGCGCGAAGGCTTGATCGCGGAGGTTCGCGGCGATGCCTATGACTTGCGCTATCGCGACCGCGCCGACGATGCGTCAAACGATGCCGCGTCCGCGTCCGCGTCAATGACGGCGAATGAAATCATCGCGCAGTTCCGCCGCGCGCTAACGCCGGACGCATATCTCGCGTTGCTCGCGTATCTGCCGCAGCAGCCGTCGATCATCGCGTTGCTGCAGTCCTTGCGCGCGTCTTTGCCGTGCGCGGTCACCGTCGGCTTCGGTCCGCGCTATCTTCATTCCACCGGGCAACTGCACAAGGGCGGACCGCGAAACGCGCGCTTCATTCAGTTCGTCGCCGACGCCGACGCCACCGCCGCCACCGATGGGCTGGTGCCCG
>JBPCXC010000167.1:0-1518 GCA_051008875.1 bacterium | reverse complement strand
GCGACATAGTCGCGCTGGAACTCCAGCCACGACTGCCAGATCATCACCAACACCAAGCCGAGCGCGCCGAGCAGGATGATGCGCTGCAAGTCCAGATTAAACATCCCCGACACGCGTCCTTCGCGACTGCGTTTCCATTCGCGTTTGCGTTTCCATTCGCGTTTGCGTCGCCACACTCGACCGCGTTGCCGCACTCGACCGCGTCACCGCGCGCACCGGCGGCACCGGGTCGTCGAAGCCTTCGCTCAATGGATGGCAGCGAGCGAGGCGGCGCAATGTCAGCCAGCCGCCGGCGAAGGCGCCGTGGCACGCGATCGCTTGCATCGCGTAGTCGGCGCAACTGGGATGGAATCTGCAGCACGGTCCGAGCAGCGGGCTGAGCGTGCGCTTATAGACTCGGATCAGGCCGATCATCGCGCATTGCAGCATTCGATTCAGCGCGCGCATTTGCGGCGGGCGCGCTGCCACAGATGATCGAGTTCGGCGTGCAGCGCGCGGCTCGGCTGCGCCGCCGCGCCGGTCTTGGCGATGACGATGTAGTCCACCGCGCCGAGCGCGAGTTGCCGTCGGCGGAATGATTCGCGGATGATGCGCTTGACGCGGTTGCGCTCGACCGCGCGCTTGCTCACCCGCCGCGACACCGCTAGCCCGATGCGCGCGAATCCTAAGTCGTTGGGCGCAGTATGCGCGTTGAAGTAGGTCGCGTGCATCCGCTGTTTATGCGCGAAAATCTCGGTGAACCGCGCGGCGTCGCGCAGTCGCCGGCGGCGCAGGCCAGCGTCGCGCGCAAGCGGCGGGATGGGTTCGATGGCTAAGCGCTCAGCCGCGCCCGGCCCTTGGCGCGGCGAGCGTTGATCACCGCGCGCCCGGCGCGGGTGCGCATGCGCGCGCGAAAGCCGTGGGTTCTCTTGCGCTTTTGAATGCTTGGCTGGAAGGTTCGTTTCATGTCCGTTTCTGGCGGTTTGGACTCGAGTCGGCAGAATCTATCCGGTTTGCGCCGGGATTGCAAGGCGCGTATATTGCGTTTCGCCAGCGACCGTGCCGGCGGCGGCGCGCCTGCGGTGCCTGCGGCAGGAGCGTCCGCAATCGAACGGCGATCGGAGAACGCCGCCGCGACCGACGCCCGCGCCTTGCGTCCGCGCCCCGCGCCTCGACCGGATGTTGCCATGAACCAACCCGCCGACAACGCTGCTGACGCCGACGCCGAAGTGTTGATTCGAGTCGATTCGCGCGACCGCGCCATCGGCACCGCTGACCGGGCGGACTGCCACCGCGGCGACGGCTTGCTGCACCGCGCCTTCTCCATCTTCGTGTTCAACGCCGCCGGCGAGATGCTGCTGCAGCGGCGCGGCGCGCGCAAGTTGCTGTGGCCGGGGCATTGGTCGAACGCCTGCTGCAGCCACCCGCGCGTCGGCGAGGACGCGGCCGCGGCGGCGCGCCAGCGGCTGCGCCAAGAGTTGGGCGTGGAGGCGGATTTGGAGTTCCTGTACAAGTTCGCCTATCAAGCGCGCTATCGCG
>JBPCXC010000166.1:0-3155 GCA_051008875.1 bacterium | reverse complement strand
GGCGGCTGTTGTTTGCGCGGCAGGTGGTGACGCTGGGCAACACCCCCCCACCCCCCCCGCGGCGACGATTCGCGCTTAGCCAGCATCACGCCGAAACTTACATCGCCGATGCGACCGCGTTGGTCGGCGACGCGGCGCATCTGATTCATCCGCTCGCCGGACTCGGCGCCAACCTTGGTTTCATCGACGCCGCCGCGCTCGCCGAAGTGGTCGAGCGCGCCAGCGCCGACGGCATCGCCATCGGCCAGCGCAGCGTGCTGCGGCGCTACGAGCGCTGGCGACGCGGCGACAACGCGCTCGCGCTGCGGATGATGCGCGCCTTCAAGGAAGTGTTCGGCAGCCGCCGCGACGGGGTGCGTTCGATGCGCGGCGCGGCGTTGAATCTGGCCGACTCGATTCCGCCGCTGAAAAACGCGCTGGCGCGACTCGCCACCGGCGTGGACGGCGACTTGCCGGCGCTGTGCCGCGGCGAGGTGGGTTGATTGCGACAGCGCGGCGAGGCGGCACTGATCGCGCGGTTCGCCGAAGTGCGTTGAACGTCGACTCCGCGAATCACGTTGAACGCGCCGACTCGACTGGTGTATAATCGCGCGCTGTCGCAGCGAGCAACCGCAATCATTTCGTTCCCGTGTCAGGCGTCGCCGATCTCAAGCAAGCCGGGCTGAAGACCACCCGTCCGCGCCTTCAGGTGCTGGCGGCGCTGGAGAGCAGCACGGTGCGGCACATGGCGGCGGAGGATGTCTATCGCATTTTGCTCGAGCGCAAGCAGAACATCGCGCTGGCGACGGTCTATCGCGTGCTGACTCAGTTCGAGCACGCCGGACTGGTGGTGCGCAACCAGTTCGAGGGCGAGCCGGCGGTGTTCGAGTTGAACGACGAGGCGCATCACGATCACATGGTCTGCATCGAATGCGCGCGCGTGATCGAGTTCGTCGACGAGCGCATCGAGACGCGACAGGAGAAGGTCGCCAAGCGCCACGGCTTCGTCATCCACGACCACGCGCTGACGCTGTACGGCAAGTGCCGCGACTGCGCCGCGAAGACGACGCGGGAGTCCGGGTAAGTCGCGGCTGTCGTCGTCGCGATCGTCGCCGCGATCGTCATCGCAACCATCGTCGCAATCATCACCGCCACCGCAACGACCACTGCCGAGGAGAATCCACCGTGCCGACTCTGATCACCGGATCGTTCGCCTATGACACCATCATGGTGTTCAACGACCAGTTCAAGAAACACATCCTGCCGGCGCAGGTGCACATCCTCAACGTGTGCTTCCAAGTGCCCGACTTGCGCCGCGAGTTCGGCGGCTGCTCCGGCAACATCGCCTACAACCTCAAGTTGCTCGGCGGCGAGCCGCTGCCGATGGGCACGGTCGGCGAGGACTTCGCGCCGTATCGCGACTGGCTGCGGCGGCACGACATCGATCTTTCGCATGTCGCCGAAGTCGCCGGCGCCTTCACCGCGCAGGCGTTCGTGACCACCGACACCGACAACAACCAGATCATCGCCTTCCATCCCGGCGCGATGGACCAAGCGCATCGCAACCGCGTCGCCGACGCCGACGGCGTTGACCTCGGCATCGTCGCGCCGGACGGCCGCGAGGCGATGATCCAGCACTCGGCGCAGTTCGCCGAAGCCGGCATCCCGTTCATCTTCGACCCGGGACAAGGACTGGCGATGTTCGACGGCGCCGAACTCGATCGCTTCATATCGCAGGCAGCGTATGTCGTGGTCAACGACTACGAATCCGAGTTGCTGCAAGAGCGCACCGGCCACAACCTCGATCAAATCGCCGCGCGCGTCGATGCGCTGGTGGTCACCCGCGGCGCCAAAGGCGCCGACCTGTTCAGCGACGGCGCCTGCATCCACGTCAACGCCGCGCGCATCGAAGCCGCCGCCGACCCGACCGGCTGCGGCGACGCCTTCCGCGCCGGCTTGCTGTACGGCATCGCCAAGCGCCTCGACTGGAAGACCTGCGGACAAATCGCATCGCTGATGGGCGCGATCAAAATCGAACACCCCGGCACGCAAAACCACCGCTTCACCACCACCGAATTCGAACACCGCTACCGCGAGAACTTCGACGAAGCGATTCAGATCGGATAGCGCAAGCAAGCGACCCCGTTTCGCCCGCACCGCACCGACGCGATCTTTAAGCGCGTATGGATTGCTCGTATCGTCCCTGATACTCGCCCTGCGGGCTCGCTTCGCTCGCGTCAGCGAGTGAGGCAAGCCGAAGGCTTGCTGGTTGTTGGTGCGAACGGAGTCGCGCGGGTTTGTTCACACCACCCGCCAAAGTTCAAATTGCCATCCGTGGCAAATGGATTCCCCGCATCCCTGCGGGAATGACGGCAAAAGAGGCTCGCTGCGCTCGCACGCTACCGAAAGCAAGCGCGAGGTTTTGTTTTTTCTTTGCCGTCATTGCGCGTATCATCCTGATACGCGCCCTACGGGCTCGTTGCGCTCGCGAAAAAACGCTCCAGGCGTTTTTTTCCCGCAATCACCTCCCCCCGCCGTCATTCCCGCAGTCTGTTAAGCGGGAATCCACACTCGCGGACGCGAGTGAGGCAAGCCGAAGGCTTGCTTGCCTTTGATGTGGGCGGGAATCGCGCGGGTTGGTTACCAACCCATCTCGGCTTCGAACAAGACGCCGCTCTCGTTCGCGTCGCGTTGCTTGCGGTACGCCTCCACGCTCATCTCCAGCGGCAATGCGATCAACTTGTATCGCCCGCCGAGGCGATAGTCGCGACTGCCGTCGGACAGGCGCAGGACGGTGTAAGGCGTTAGCATTCCCTCGCCGAAGGCGAAGCCGTGGGCGATCTCGCCGTCCATTCTTGCGATCGGGTTGAATGACTCGTCCGACGAATCATCCGACGCGAACTCCGCCGCGCTTTCGGTCCACAGGCGGTCGACGCCGCTTTGCGTCACGCCCCAACCCGGCTCCACGCGCCACGACAATCCCTGACCGTCCGCGCCCGGCGCGTAGCGCAGCGTCCCGCTCACGCCCCACTCGTCGTGCTTCCCGCCGTGCGCCAGCAACGCGCGCGCGTTCAGCGACGCGCTCATCCCGTCGCCGTTGTCGTGCGCCAAATGTCCGCCGAGTTCGATGCCGACGCCGGAGCGCGCGTCGCCGCCGTCGTATCTCGCGCCGAGTT
>JBPCXC010000165.1:0-12763 GCA_051008875.1 bacterium | reverse complement strand
GCCAGCGACGGCGGATTCTATCTGCTCGGATTGGGACGCGACGGCCTGCGCCGGCTCGATGCGCGCGGCGAATCGTTCGACGGCATCGCCTGGGGCGGCGCGGAGGTGGCGGCGCAAGTGCGCGCGCGCGCGCGCGATGCGGGAATGCGATTCGCCGAGTTGCCGATGCTGCGCGACATCGATCGCTACGCCGACCTCGAATGGCTCGCCGATCAAGACCACGCTTACCGACAATTCATCGTCGGCAACGGCGGCCACCGCGGCAACGCGGCGCGATGACGATGGCGCAGCGGGCGACGCGCATCAATCCGTCCGGCGACACCGGCACGCCGCGCTTCGAGATGCGCTTCCTGCTGCCGCGATTCTGGGCGACTTGGTGCGCGTTGGCGTTGCTGCGCATCAGCATGCATCTGCCGCGCGCTTGGCTGATGATCATCGGCGCGCGCATCGGCGACTGGATGCGGCGGCGCAACCACAAGCGTCGCCGCATCGCCGAGATCAACCTGCGACTCTGTTTCCCGCAACGCGACGCGGCGTTTCGGCGGCGGATTCTGGTCGAGCATTTCCGTCACTACGGACGCGCGCTGCTCGACACCGCGCTGGTGCTGTGGGCGAGTCCGGCGCGCATCGATCGCCTATGCCGACTGCGCCGCGGCGACTGGCTGCGCGAACTGGCGCGGCGCGAGCGCGTCATCGTGGTCGCCTATCACCTCACCACGATCGACATCACCGCCAGCGCGCTGGCGCGCGTGCATCCGAGCGTCGCGATGATGCGGCGCGACTTCAACCCGCTGCTGACTTGGCGGCTGTGGAAGGGACGCGTGCATCTTAATCGCGCCAACATCGAGTTGATCATGCGCGACCAAGGGCTGCGTCCGATGGTGCGCGCGCTGCGCGCCGGGCGCGTTTGCTTCTTCATTCCCGACGAGGATTTCGGCGACGACAAGCACACCGTGTTCGCGCCGTTCTTCGGCGTGCAGACCTCCACCTTGACCATGGTCGGGCGGCTGGCGAAACTGACCGGCGCGATGGTGGTGCCGTGCGCGACGCGGCTCGACCCGCGCAGCGGACGATACGACATCACCCTCGCCGACCCGCTCGCCGACTTCCCCGGCAACGACAACTGCGCCGACGCGAGCGCGCTGAACGGCGCGATGGAAGCGTTGATCCGCGACGCGCCAGCGCAATACATGTGGACTTTCCGCTGGTTCAAGACGCGCCCCGACGGCGCGCCGAGTC
Source organism: bacterium (assembly GCA_051008875.1). Classification (GTDB taxonomy): domain Bacteria; phylum Pseudomonadota; class Gammaproteobacteria; order Arenicellales; family Poriferihabitantaceae; genus JAHRAW01. The sequence continues at coordinate 11,524 of JBPCXC010000165.1, read as the reverse complement.
CTTATAAATCATCAGCGCAATCCGACGACGACGAAACCTCGCGCAGGATTTTTTCCGATAGGCAAGACGCGCAACGAGCGAGCGAGGGCGCGTATGAAAATACGCAACCGAGTAAGCGAGGCGGCGCAACGCAGCATAGCGGGAAAAAGACCAGCGAGGGCGACGTGTGAACATTTTAGTTATCAAGCAAACTTCGCTCGGCGACGTGCTGCATTCGACCGGGCATGTCCGCACGATCAAGGAGAACTTTCCGCATGCGCGCCTGACCGTGCTGACCGCGTCGGACTCGGCCGACATCTATCGCGCCAATCCGTGGGTCGATGCGTTGATCTTGTTCGAGCACGATCGGCTCAAGCGCATTCGTCGCCGGCCGCTGCGCGCGGCGCGGCACATCGCCGAAGTGATCCGCCAAGTGCGCGCGCAACGTTTCGATCTGGCGTTCGACCTGCAAGGGCTGGCGCGCTCGGTGGTGTTCCTGTATGCCGCGCGCGCCGCGCGCAAGTATGTCAAGGGGCGCTGGCTCGGGCTTGGACGATTCCGCAACCGCGCGCTGCATGCCATCGCCGAGATGGACGGCGTGCTGGCGCGCGCCGGGCTTACCGTAACCGACACTTCGATGGAGTTGTTCACCTTTGATGCCGAGCGCGCGCACATCGACGCCGTGCTCGCGCGCTGCAATCCCGACGGCAAGCCGCTGCTGCTGTTCAGTCCGATTTCGAGATGGCGGTCGAAGGACTGGCCGCTGTCGCGCTATGTCGAAGTCGCGGCGCATCTCGGCGACGGCGTCGCGGTCGCGTTCACCGGCGCGGCGGCGGCGCGGGCGCGCATCGATGAAGCGTTGTCGCGCTGGTCGTCGCATCACGCCGACGTCGCGGCGCCGATCAATCTCGCCGGGACGTTGTCGTTGGCGCAGTTCGCCGAGTTGGCGGCGCGCGCCGAACTGCTGCTCGGCGGCGACAGTTTCCCGATGCACGCCGCCTGCGCCCAGCACACGCCGGTGATCGCGCTGTTCGCGCCGACCGACGAAGCCAAGACCGGACCCGCCGGCGGCGGCCACGAAGTGATTCGCGCGCCCGGCTGCGCGCGCTGCGACCGCCCCGACTGCCCGCGCCAATGCCTCGCCAAACTCGACGCCGCCGTTGTCGCGCAGCGCGTGCGCGCCAAACTCGAACAACTCGGCGCTAACTGACTGCGCGTTTTTTCGTCGTGCGTTTGGTCGCGCGTTTTTTCGCCGTGCGTTTGGTCGTCGCGCGTTTGGTCGTTGCGCGTTTGCTCTTCGCACGCTTCCCTTTCGCGCACTTCGCCTTCGCGCTGGACTGCGGCGCGTGCATCATCTGGTCGAACTCCTTCTGCGACTCATTGGTCTCGCGCAGCAGCCATTCGCGGAACGCGGCGATCTGCGGCTCGGTCTCGCGGTCGGGCATGCAGACGAAATAATACGACACGCTCGAACGACTCAGCACCTGCGGGAACAAGCGGATCAGCCGACCGGCGTTCAAGTCGTCGAGCACATGCGCGCTGCGCGCCAGCGCGATGCCTTGATGATCGATCGCGGCTTGCACCGCCAGGCTGGTCTGCGGGAACTTGCCGCCGGCGGGCATCTTGTTGACGCGCACGCCGGCGTCGCGAAACCAGTCGCGCCAGCGCGGGCAGATGTCCACCGCGCTGCGGCGCAGCAGCGGCATCTCGAGCAGTTTGGCGGGCGCCTCGGGGATCGGATGCTGCTCGGCGAAGCGCGGACTGCACACCGGGAACACGTACTCGGTCAGCAGCAACTCCTCGTGCAGATTGCTCCAGTTGCCATAGCCGAGTCGAATGCCGACGTCGGCGTTCTCGGCGTCGAAGTCGACCAGGTTGTCCGAAGTCGAAATCCACACATCGATTCCCGGATAGTCTTGATTGAAATGCCCGAGGCGATGCACCAGCCACTTGAACGCGAACGACTGCAGCAGCGTCACGCGCAACGCCGCCGGACCTTCGTTCTTCTCGCCCAAGTCCTCCAGCGTCAGCGTGATGCGGCGGATGAAGTCGCGTACCACCGGCACCAGCGCGTGGCCGGCCTCGGTCAGCACGATGCGACGACCGCGCTTCTCGAACAACTTCAACTCCCACAACTCTTCGGCGTGTTTAATCTGATGGCTGATCGCGCTTTGGGTGACGAACAACTCCTCGGCGGCGCGGGTGTAACTCAAGTGCCGCGCCGCGGACTCGAGCGCGCGCAGGGCGGAGATCGGCGGAAATCGGATGCTCATTTCGGGATTCCATATATGAATAAATGCTCATGCATATTATGAATCCAATTCGTTTGTTTTCAAGGGGCGCACGCCTTATATTTCCCTCATACGCTGATGAACAGCATTCATTTAACCGATGTTCCAACCAATCCGAGGCAACCATGGCAAATGACATCTTCATCAAAGTAGGCGCCGCCTACATCGGCGCCGTGGCAATCCTGACGGCCATCATGGCTGTCGCAAGTTAGCGAGGCAACGAGCATGAACACCATGAGCAAAACCATCCACGCGGACAGCATCGGCACGACCAACGTCGCGCATGTCGCCTTCCGCAACCCGCTCTCCGCGACCATTCTCTCCAAAGCATGGCACGCGCTGAAAGACTGGAACAACCGCCGCATCGCGGTGCGCGAACTGAGCGCGATGCCCGATGCGCTGCTGCGCGACATCGGCATCGAACGATACCAGATTCGCGAGGTCGTGCGCCACGGCGGCGCGCGCAGCCAAGTCCACGCGCTGCGCCAGCCAACGATCAAGCGCGCGGCGCGACCGGCCGAAATCAAGAAGGCGGCTTAATCCAAACGAACCGACCGAAACGGACTGAGGGCGGCAAGCCGAAAAGTTTCATTCCTCCGTTGGTGTTTGTCGGGCGATCTTCGGGTCGCCCTTTTTTTTGCCCGCGCGCCCTATAATCCCCGCCGACGACGATTATCTCGGCGCAAGCCGACGACGGACATGCCCATCAGCCGCGACGGCACGGCGTATCAACTGAATGGCGACGCGGCGGCGCCGGCGCTGGCGCTGATCCACGGGCTGGGGCTCAATCGCCATCTGTGGCGCGCGCATGTCGCGGCGTTGTCGCAGCGCTATCGCGTGCTCGCCTACGATCTGCTCGGCCACGGCGACAGCGCATCGCGCGCGACCCGAGCCGACGACGACGCAACGACAACGCCGCTGACATTAAGCACCTTCGCCGCGCAGTTGCGCGCGTTGCTGGACGAGATCGGCATCGCGCGCTGCGCGATCGCGGGCTTTTCGCTCGGCGGCATGATCAACCGCCGTTTCGCGATTGACTATCCCGAACGCGCGCGCGCGCTGGCGATCTTCAACTCGCCGCATGAACGCAGCGCGCCGGCGCAGCGCGAAGTCGAGGCGCGCGCGGCGCAAGCGCACGCCGGCGGTCCCGGCGCCGATCTCGAGGCGACGTTGGAGCGTTGGTTCACGCCGAGATTTCGCGCCGAGCACGACGACTGCATCGCGCAGGTGCGGCGATGGTTGCTGGCGAACGACCCGCTGGCGTATGCGCAAAGCCGCCGCGTGCTGGCGCGCGGCGTGGTCGAGTTGATCCGCCCGCAGCCGCCGATCGCGCAGCCGGCGCTGGTGATGACCGCCGAGCACGATCGCGGCAGCACGCCGGCGATGGCGCGGGCAATCGCCGCCGAAATCCGCGGCGCGCACACCATCATCGTGCCGTGCCTGCAGCACATGGCGCTGGTCGAGTCGCCGCAATCGTTCACCGAGCCGCTGCTGACATTCCTCGCCGAGGTCGATGCATCCGATGCCTGAAACGCAAACCTTGTCGGGCGGGCAAGCCGCGGTCGAAGCGCTGCGCGCCGAGCGGGTCGAAGTCGTGTTCGGCTTGATCGGCTCGGCGGCGATGGAGTTGTTCGACGCGCTGTACGACGCCGACGAAATCCGCTTCATCGGCGTGCGCGACGAGCGCACCGGCGCGCACATGGCCGACGGCTATGCGCGCGCATCCGGGCGCGCCGGCGTGATCGTCGCCGGCCAGAACGGACCCGGCTCGACCAACTTGGTCACCGGCTTGGCGCAAGCGGCGGCGGCGTATTCGCCGGTGGTCTCGATCGCCGGCGCGTTGTCGTCGGCGCATTTGTATCGCGACGCGTTCCAGGAGGTCGATCAGCAGTCGTTGTTCGCGCCGATCACCAAGCGGACTTGGACGGCGACGCAGACCGCGCGGGTCGCGGAGATGATGCGCCAGGCGTTCCGCGTCGCGATGACGCCGCGGCGCGGACCGGTGCAACTCAACCTGCCGCGCGACATCCTCGCCGGCGTCGCCGAGTTCGACGCGTTCCAGCGACCGCGGCAGTATCGCTGCCACAGCCTTCCCGTCGGCGCCGAGCACGCCATCGCCGAAGCCGCCGAGTTGCTGCGCGGCGCGCAACGCGCGGTGATCGTCGCCGGCGGCGGCATCAAGAACGGCGGCGATGGCGCGGCGGCGGCGGCGTTGTCGCTCGCCGAGGCGTTGAACGCGCCGGTCGCGACCGCGCCGGGGCACGGCGACGCGGTGCCGTTCGACCATCCGCTCAACGCCGGGCAGATGGGACCGCGCGGCAATCCGGTGGCGTCGCGGCTGGTCAAGGAGGCTGATGTGATCCTCGCGCTCGGCACGCGCCTCGGCTTCAACTCGACCTTCTTCTCCTACGAGCACATCAACGCGCGCGCGAAGATCATCCAAGTCGAGATCGAGCCCGGCGCGATCGGGCGGCACTTCCCGGTCAGCGTCGGCATCTGGGCCGACGCGCCGAGCGCGGCGCGACAACTGCGCGACGCGCTCGGTGTTTTGCAGCAACGCGCCGAGGCGGACGCATGGACGCAAGCGTTCCGCGAACAACGCGCGGCGTATCTTCACCAACGCGACGCCGACGCCGACGACGCGCATCCGATCCAGCCGTCCGGCTTGTTCAAGCAACTGCGCGCGACCTTGCCGGCGGACGCGATGATCACGCTCGACGCCGGCACGCTATGTTTGCAAGCGACCGACGCGCTCGACTATCGCCAGCCGCCGTGCTTGTTCACGCCGCTCGACTTCGGCTTGATCGGCTTCTCGTTCGCCTGCGGACTCGGCGTCAAACTCGCGCAGCCGCATCGTCCGGTGATTAGTTTGATGGGCGACGGCGGCTTCGGCATGACCGTGTCGGAACTCGCCACCGCGGTGGCGAGCGGCATCCACACCGTGACGCTGGTGCTGAACAATCAATGCTGGGGCGCGGAGAAGGCGTATCAACGCGACTTCTTCGACGGACGATACATCGGCAGCGACCTGCACAACCCGCGCTTCGATCAACTCGCCGAACTCTACGGCGCGAAAGGCTTCCGCGTCGAGCGCATCGGCGAAGTCGGCGAAGCGGTGCAAGCCGCGCTGCAATGCGGCAACGCGGCGGTGGTGGACATCGCGGTCGATCCGGACGCGCTATACAGTTTCCGCCGCGACTCGTTCGCGCACCGCGCGCAAAAACCGTAACGCGGGAAGTTGTCGCCGCTAAAACGCTAGTCCATATCGCAGCAGCACGGTCACATCCGAATCCGCGGCGGCGGCGTGCCCCGGGTTATGCGTGGCGATGGTGGCGGCGGTGATCGTGCCGCGGGCGAATGGCGCGGTGTAGTTGACCGCGAAGTCCAGTTGGCGGCCGGTTGGCTCCAAACTGATTTCGTCGCGCGTGCGAATTAAATCGCCGTAGCGATTGCGGTCGGTCGCCCAATGCAACTTCACCTTGCCGTCTTCGACGCGCAGCGGCTGGGTCGCGGTCAAGGTCAATTGGTCGCGCTCGTGCAGCCAGTCGCGATGACTTAGCCCGGCGCCGAACGAAGTGCTCGCGAGCGTGGACACGCCTTCGATTAATCTGAAATCGGCGGCGTCGTTGTGCACCGCGGTGGCGGTGGCGCCGAGGTTTGCATTGGCGAATGCGCGCCAGTTTCGATTGAGCGACTTGTGCGCGCTTGCGCCGACGAATGCGGTCGCGCCGCGCAATGCGCCGAACGCGCCTGCGGCGTCGGCGCCGAGCATGCGTTCGGTTTCCCGCACCACGCCCGCTTGCACGCTGAATGCCGGCTTGGCGTATTCGAACAACACGCCGTCGCTGCGCGCATCGGCGTCGCCGTAAACCTCCGCATCGGCGCCGCCGGTGAATGCGGCGAAGCGCAGTCGCCCGTGCGCGAATGGTTTTTCCAAGCCGGCGGCGACGCCATCGCGCGCGAACGACAACCACGGCGCGGTGAATGCGGTTTCGTCATGCAGTTGCCCGGCGCGCAACACACCGGCGGCGTGCAGACCGAAGTTCCAGTTCGCGTTTTCGCGCAACGACAAAAATCCGAGTGCGTCGCCGAATTCGGTGCGCAGCGAAAAACTATCGATGCGGAAGTCCTTGCGCGCATCGGAGTCGAATCCGTAGCCATGCGCCGAAAACTTCGCGCGCAGCGTGGTCTCGCCGCCGAACAACGCGAACGGCGAACGCCACGCGTCGCCGCGCGGGTCGGCGCCGAAGTCATGCGCCCGCGACCGCAGCGACCGCGTCGTCGCCGCTGGTTTCATAAACGAAGCGAAGTTGCGAACAAACGGCGCGTTCAACTCATCAAACGCCGCGATTTTCAACCGCGAAAGTTGCGCCTGCAACGCATCGCCAAACGCCGGCGACGAAGTCAGCGAACTCAACTCCGCCGCCACCCGCGGACCGTCGAGCGCATCGGCAACCGCCACCGAAACCGTCCCCACCGGACGCGTCGCCGCGTCCAAATCCACCAAGCCGTGGCCATAGATGTCGGAGTTGGCGTACCGCCCGCTGTCATCGGCGGTGGCGAGCAAGCGATTCACTAATTCGGTGTTGCCGAGACTGCCGTTGAAGTAATCACGCAATACAGCGAGCGAACCGGAGACGATCGGCGCGGCGTAGGATGTACCGACACCACCGGAATAACCGCCGCCGTCGAGGGCGTGAATGATTACGTCACCATCAACGGCATCTCCGCCCGGCGCGGCGATACAGAATCCTTTCGCCAAACCGCAACGATTCGAATAAGACGCGATTACGCCATCGCCACCGACCGCGACAACGTTCAGTATGTGATCGAAGTTCGGGTCTCCGGGTTGATTGAACGCCACCGGAAAAGCATTGCTGGCAGTAGGGGATGTCGCATCAATTTGCGGGCCACGTCCATCGCCGAACTCATCCAAATCATGGTGATCGCCATTGTCATTAGATGCCGCGATTACAACAATGCTCCGGTCCGCCGCGTCTGTGTCGGCTTGCGCAAGCGCCATCGCATTGGGGCGATAGTAATGGCGAAAACACGCATACGATCCAGTTTCAGAAATGCTACCGCAATTGCTTCCCAACGCACGCCACTCGGAGAGTGCCCATGGAAAACCGAAAGAAAAATTCAAGATGTCCCCTTGCGCGATATATTGACGGTAGTCGCTGGAGGAATCAAAAATACTACGATCATCTGGTGTCCATGTGTAAGAGGTTAGACGGCGAATCGGAGAATCGGGAGCGGACCCTCGCAACTCGATTGGGAAAAAACTTATATCCGCGTCAAATGCAACGCCGTGCATATCAAGACTCGAAGATGAAGCGCCACTTCGGTGCCCGGCAGCGATTGAAGCCACCGCGGTACCGTGCCCGTCACCAGCGCACTCGCCACGATCTGCTTCCGCGACGGAGCAGGTGTCCGTGCCAATCACGCGGATTTTCCCGCCTTGAAATTCGGTGTGGGTGGTGTCTATGCCCGAATCGGCAATCACAATCGTTTGACCGTCGCCAGTCGCACCGCGTGCATACGCGGCGGACGCTTTGATTTGGGCTAGATGGTTATCGGTTCCGCTGTTGCCGCTGCCATCGGTATAGCCAACGGTATATTCACCCACGCTTTCATACCGCGTTTTTTCGCTTTGATACGCCGATGCCGACGGTTGCGTTGGAAAATCGGTGGCGATGGCGGGATCGGTGCGCGGGAAAGGCGAAACACCGGGGACGACCGGAGCCGGTGTTGCGTCGTCATCGATAATCGAAATGATCGTTGTTGCCGGCGATGTTGCGCTCACCCTTTCGTCCGCGGACAAAAAGAAATCGTTAAAACTGAGAGTCACCGTGCGTCCATCGTCATCTAAGTTATTCGCCAGCGCAGTCACTGTGACGGTCGCTGATGTTTCGGTTGCGCTGAAAACGAACAAACTTGAACTAAATCTCACGCCCGATGGCGGACCCGACAACCAAACAGTAGTGAACACTTCGGGCGCTGTCGAAAGTATCGCTACGACATCCACGCTGTCGCCTTCGTCAACGGAGTAAGACGCGCTAGCGAAACGCACCGTCACCGTTGGAAAGTCGTCGTCGTCAATCGAAATGGTCGTCGTCGCCGGCGTCACCGCCGTTACGCCCGCCGGTAGCGCGCCAAAACCGAGCGTGACCATGCGACCATCGTCATCGATATCGTTGTCGGGCGCAGTCAGCGTGACGGTCTTCGATGTTTCGGCGGCTCCGAAAACGAGTGCAGTTGCGCTCAATCGGTAATCGCTCGAAGTCGCGCCGCCCGATGGCGTATGCGTCAGCGGAATGCTGATCGCCGCTCCGGGCGCGCGTGAAAGAGTTACGTCCACCGATACATTGACGCCTTCGGTCACGCTGTACGAAGTGGACGCGAAACTCACCTCAACCGGCGCTTCGGTGATCGAGACGGTCGCCGTCCCCATCTTCGTCGCGCTCGCAGGCGACACGTCAAAATCGAGAGTCACCGAACGAGCCGTGTTAACCGCGCCGTTATCGGTCGCCGTGACCGTGAAGGTTTGTGATGTTTCGGTTGTGCTGAAAGTGAGCATATCCGAACTCAGCGTTACACTGCCCGATGGCGTAGCCGTCAACGGAATGACAATCTCTGCATCCGGTCTGCTCGAAAGAGTGACTTCCACGCTCACGCTACCGCCCTCCATAACGCTGTATGTGGAAGACGCGAAACGCACTTCGGGAGGTTCGTCGTCGTCGATGTAAATGCTTGCGGTTGCGCTCGCGGTGATGCTTTCAGGTGAAGACGCGAAACCGAGTTGCACCGTCGAATCGTCGGCGTCGTCATCTTCAGGTGTGGTGACGGTGGTGGTCTTGGAAGTCTCGCCCGCGGCGAAAGTGAAGGCGAGCGGATACACGGTTACCCCGTCCGGTGACGTAAGTGTGATTGGAATCGGCGCGCTCTGCGCGGGCGAAAGATTCACCACGATCGTCGCGCTATCGTCTTCGTCAACATTGTACGTAACGCGGTCAAAACTGACCGTCGGAGTTGGCGGATTACCCCCCCCCACTTGAACCACCACCGCCGCCGCCGCCGCCGCCGCCGCAAGCGGTGAGGGCGGTGAGAACGATGCCGTAGAACAAGGATACAAAAAAGCGATGCGCTGAACAGCGCGAGGTGTTTGGTGTTTTCACAAGTCTCTCCCGGTTGTTGCGTTGTTAATTCCGCCGAGGTGCCGGGCTTGCAACCGACAGCACAAGAGCAGAGTCGTCCTGCGTATTCCCCGAAAACGAGGGATCAATCTCGTTTTTTAGCCGGGTGTTGTATTCAGCAAGAAGCCCGACGTAGCGGGCTCTCGTGCTGTGGTTGCGGCGGGCAATGTACTACCATTTCGCCGCGGATTCAATGCGGCGGGCGTGTTTTGCCGAAATCGAGGGGGCGGGCTTTGCCCGCTTGTCCTGCTGGTGCAGGACTGGATTCCCGCTTAACAGACTGCGGGAATGACGGCGGGGGGAGAGGACTGCGGGAAAAAAACGCCGGGAGCGTTTTTTCGCGAGCGTTAGCGAGCCCGAAGGACGCATATCAGGATGATACGCGCAATGACGGCAGAAAAGAGTAGCGCGCCCTTGCGGGCGCGCTCACTTGCCGAGCGAGTCGGAAATCAGCGCGATCATTTCGAACATGATTGACATCGCGACCAGTGCGGTTTGTTGGCTTGGCGAGTCGCGGGTTGGCATCAGGCACATGACGTCGCCGCCGATGATGTTCTTGCCGCGCAGCGAGCGCAGCATCTTCACGGTCTCGTCGATATACAGTCCTTCGCAGCCGGCTTCGAGGTTGGCGACGCCGGGCGCGACGGTGGCGTCGAGCGCGTCCAAGTCGAAGGTGATGTACAGCGGCTCGTCGCCGACGCGCTGGTGGATGATGTCGATGGTTTGGTCGACGCCGATGCGGCGATAGCGTTGGATGTCGACCACTTCGTAGCCGAGATCGTAACTCGGCTCGGTCCAGTCGAGCGTGCGCGGATGGCCGCGGATGCCGATCTGCACGCTGGTCGCGGGATCGACGTGCTGGTCGCGCACCAGATAACTGGCCCAATGCGCCGCCGACTTGATCGCGCCGAGGAAGTGATCGATGTGGTGGAAGGCGTCGGTGTGCGCGTCGAAATGCACCAGCGACGCCTTCTTGCCGCCGGTCAGGTTGGAATGCGCGCCGGCGATGCCTTGCAGCACGCCGCCAGTGACCGAATGGTCGCCGCCGATCGAGACCGGTCGCGCGCCGGCTTGATCGATGCGCCGATAGAAGTCGGCGATGCGCTCGATGCATTGCTCGTTGTTGTTCGCCTCGGGCAGCGCGACGTCGCCGACATCGTTGATGCGGCATTGCGTCCACGGGTCGGCGGCGAACTCGACATGCGCGCGCCGCCCGAGCGCCGAGACATCGCGCACCGCGCGCGGGCCGAGATGCTGGTTGCGCTCGGTGGTGCCGTTGCCGGTGCTGTGCGGCACGCCGACCAGCGCGATGTCGCAGTTGCGCGGGTCGGGATCATGCGGGCAACGGAACAAGGTGGGCACGCCCCACCAATACAGCCCGCTGTTCATCCGATCGAGCTTCTGTTGTTGATCGGAGTCGGCGTCGGCCATTGCTCCAGCGCGCGCGGCGCGGGTTATTCCTGATCCTTGCGGCGGAACGCGCCTTGCACGATGCGGTCGATCACCATCGCGCAGAACAAAATCGCGAAGCCGCCGAGCAGTCCCGGTCCTTTGGCGGCGTATTGCAGCGCTTCGAGAATCACCTTGCCGAGTCCGCCGCCGCCGATCAGCGAGATGATGACCACCATCGACAGGCACATCAGGATGGTTTGGTTGACGCCGGTCATGATCGACGGCAGCGCGAGCGGCACTTCGACGTCCTTCAGCAACTGGAATCTCGACGCGCCGAACGCGACCGCCGCCTCCTTGATGTTGTCCGGCACGCCGCGGATGCCGAGCGCGGTCAGGCGGATCACCGGCGGCATGCCGAAGATGATGGTGGCGAGGATGCCCGGCGGATTGCCGGTGCCGAAGAAGGCGATGATCGGAATCAAATAGACGAACGCCGGCAGCGTCTGCATCAGGTCGAGCACCGGCTCGGCGGCGTTGTAGGCGCGCTTGGACTTGCCGAACCAGATGCCGAGCGGGATGCCGAAGATGATGCACAGCGCCGCCCCTGCCCCGATCAGCGCGACGGTGATCATGGAGAGTTCCCACAGACCCATGAAGGCCAGATAC
>JBPCXC010000164.1:0-11082 GCA_051008875.1 bacterium | reverse complement strand
TCACCGCGCCGACCAGCGCGTCCAGAATCCGCCACGCGTTCGGTTTGGCGAACACCGGCGCGAGCACCGCGGCGCCGTAGCCGAGCGCGAAGAAGAACGCGAACGACGCGCTCATCGCGCCGAGCGCGAACGCCATCTTGCCGTCGGCGTATTGCGTCGAGACCGAGCCGAGCAGCACCACCGTGTCGAGATACACATGCGGGTTGAGCCAGGTGAACGCGAGGCAGACCGACGCCGTCGCCAACGCCGAGCCGCCGACCGCGACCGCCTCCGCCGACGCCGGTGCGCGCCGCAATGCGGCGGCAAAACTGCGCGCGCCGTACGCCAGCAGGAACGCCGCGCCGCCGTACTTGGCGACGACTTCGATCGACGGGAACTTCGCCACCAGCAAGTAGAACCCCGACACGCCGAGCGCGATCAACAGCGCGTCGGACACCGCGCACAGCGCGCACACCATGAACACGTGCTCGCGCCGCACCCCTTGCTTCAGCACGAACGCGTTCTGCGCGCCGATGGCGATGATCAACGACAGGCCGAGGGAGAAGCCGGCGTAGAATGCGCTCACGAAACTTAACGCGCGCGCGAATCAGGTTTCGCGGTCGCGTTCGCGCGCCCATCCATACGTTGGCGCGATTTCACCGAGACTGATGTGCACTTCGGACTCGCCGTCGGCGACGAACGCTCCTGCGACGCATTCCCCGCGCCGCGCGCGCGTCGTCATCTCCGCCTCGCTCGCGCACCAATGCACCTGCCGCTCGCATACGCCGCAATGCCGGATGCGCGCCTCGGCGGTCGGTGTCAGCGCGTTCCAGTCCTGCGGGCATTTGAACTTGAATCGCACACGGCAATTGAGGATCGGCTTCGGGGCGTTCACGACGTTGTTCTCGGTGTTCGGCATCCGCCGCGCTCAGTGGATGCGCTCCAGAATCCCGTCGAGTTGATCGAGCGAGTGGTAGTGGATGACCACCTTGCCGCGCTTGGCGCGGTGTTGGATCGCGACGCGCGCGCCGAGGCGGGCGGAGAGGTCTTCCTCCAACTTCAGCAAGTCGGCGTCCTTGCCGTCGTCGCCGCCGGTGGTGCCGCCGGTGGTGCCGTCGCCGCCGGCGAGCAGGCGCTTGACCAGCGCCTCGGTGCGGCGCACGGTGAGACCGGCGGCGACCACTTGGTCGGCGGCTTGCGGCTGCGCGGCGGTCGGCAGCGCCAGCAGCGCGCGGGCGTGCCCCATCTCGATCTCGCCGGCCTCGAGCCGTTTCTTCACCGCCGGGTGCAACGCCAGTAAGCGCAGCGCGTTGGTGACCGCCGCGCGCGAGCGACCGACCGCGTCGGCGATCTGCTGGTGGGTCAGGGCGAACTCGTCGAGCAGCCGTTGGAATCCGGCGGCTTGCTCGAGCGCGCTCAAGTCCTCGCGCTGGATGTTCTCGATCAACGCGACCGCCATCGCGCTTTGGTCGCTGAGCGCCGTGACCACCGCCGGCACCGTCGCCAGCCCGGCGATCTGCGCGCCGCGCCATCGCCGCTCGCCGGCGATGATTTCATACTTCCCGCGCTCGATCTCGCGCACCAGCAGCGGCTGCACCACGCCCTCCGCCTTGATCGATTCGGCCAGTTCGGCGAGGGCGTCGCGGTCGAGGTTGGCGCGCGGCTGGTACGCGCCGCGCTGCAGTTGCTCGATCGGCAGTTGCCGCAGTTGCGCCACCGCGCCGCCGTCGCTCGCGCCGTCGGTCGCCGCCGGCGCGGTCGCCGCGCGCGTCTCGCCGAGCAGCGCGCCCAAGCCGCGTCCGAGGCGGGCTTTTTTCTTGCTGGTCTTGCGCTTAGGCTGGGCGCTCATGGGTTGCGGCGGCGGTGGTTCGGCGGTTATTCGGCGGCGGCGATCACTCGGCGCGGCGTTGCTGCAGTTCGTCGGCGAGCGCCAGATACGCGCGCGCGCCGGCGCAGGCGCTATCATACTGCAACACCGACTGGCCGTGGCTCGGCGCCTCCGCCAGGCGAACGTTGCGCGGCACGACGGCGGCGAACAGCGCGTTCGCGAAATGCGCGCGCAACTGCTCGGCGACCTCGAACGACAGCGAGTTGCGCGCGTCGAACATCGTGCGCACCAGCCCGAGCACGCGCAGCGACGGATTGAGCCCGCCGCGCACCAGCGCGATCGTCTCCATCAAACTGCTCAAGCCCTCGAGCGCATAATACTCGCACTGCACCGGAATCAACACCTCGCGCGCGGCGGTCAGCGCGTTGACCGTGAGCACGTTCAGCGTCGGCGGGCAGTCGATCAGGATGAAGTCGTAGTTCGCCGCCGCGCCTTCGAGCGCGCGCGCCAAGCGAAAATCGCGCTGCGCCAAGTCCGCCATCTCGACTTGCGCGCCGGCGAGATCGGGATGCGACGGCAGTAAGTCGTAGCCGCCGCCGGTTTTTATTAACGCGTCGCCGACGCCGCTCTCGCCGAGCAGCAACTCGTAGATGCTCTGCGACAGATCGCGCATCGCCACGCCGCTGCCGACCGTGGCGTTGCCCTGCGGGTCGATGTCCGCCAGCAGCGCGCGGCGACCGGCGCGCGCCAGCGCGGCGCACAAATTGATCGCGGTGGTGGTCTTGCCGACTCCGCCCTTTTGGTTGGTGATGGCGATCACCCGCGCCGCTGCCGCCACTTGCTGGTTAGAACTCGATGATGATCAGGCGCCGCTGCGCGGCGAGGAATGGAACGCGCAACTTCTCGATGGTCATGCGCTGTTGCTGCGCCGGCGTTAACTCGGCGATCTCGCGCGTCGGCAGTTTCGCCTTCATCGCCAGCAGCCGACCGCCGGGGCGATGCAATCTCGCGCAAACTTCGACGCACGCGCCGAGCGATGCGAACGCGCGCGCCGCGAGCGTATCAAATTTCCGCGCCGGCCGATACGCCTCGGCGCGCTGCTGCACCGTCTCGACATTCGCCAGCGCCAACTCGTCGACCGCATGGCGCAGGAACTCGGCGCGCTTGGCGCGGCTTTCGATCAGCGTCACTTCAAGGTGCGGCGCGATGATCGCCAGCGGAATGCCGGGGAAGCCGGCGCCGCTGCCTAAGTCGAGCAGCCGCCGCCCGCGCACGAACGCGGCGATGGCGAGGCAGTCGAGCAGATGGCGCGCGACCATGTCCTCGCGCGCAACCGCGGTCAGATTCACCTTGCGATTCCACTTCGCCAACAACGCCAGATGCGCGCGCATCCGCTGCGCCTGCGCGTCCGACAGCGCGAGCCCCAAACGCGCGCAGCCTTGTTCAAGTGTGTCAAGTGTGCCTGTGGTAGATTCGCCCGCGACCATCGCTCCTCCTAGCCGAAATCATAATGACTCTCGCCGAGCAATGCGACCGGCACGACTTGTATCAGCGCAGCGTGCAGTCGCCGCAGCACGACGCCGCGTTGCTGCAGCGGCTCTATCGCCAAGCGCGCGGCGCGTCGGCGCATCACTTGCGCGAGGACTTCTGCGGCAGCGCGGCGACCTTGCGCGCGTGGCTGGCGCAAGGCGCGGACTTCACCGGCGAGGGCTACGACATCGACCCCGACGCGCTCGACTGGGCGGCGCGCCACCACTTCCGCAACGCGCGCGTGCGCCGCCGCGTCAACTTGCGCGCCGCCGACGCCCGCGCGCGCTCACGCGTCGCGCCGGACATTCGCTGCGCCTTCAACTTCTCGTACTGGATCTTCCGCGAGCGCACCGAGATGCTCGACTATTTCCGCACCGCGCGCGACGACTTAGGCGTAGGCGGCGTGCTCGCGCTCGACTTGCACGGCGGCGGCGAGGCGTTCTCGGAGGAGGAGCAAGTCACCGACTGCGGCGACTTCGAAGTCGTCTGCCACCAGACCGACGTCTGCCCGGTCGATCACAGCGCCAATCTCGCGTTGCACTTCAGATTCCCCGACGGCTCGCAGATGCGCGACGCGTTCCGCTACCGCTGGCGCATCTGGTCGCTGCCGGAGATCGCCGACCTGCTGCGCGAAGCCGGCTTCGCCGACATCCGCGTGCATTGGTGCATCGAAGAAGGCGACGATTGCCGCTACGAGATGACTCGCTTCGGCCACAACGACCCGGCGTGGCTGGCGTGTTTGGCAGCGTTGAAGTGAGCGCGGTTATGCGTCGGCGGCGAGCGTCGGTGCGGCGGCTTTGAGGCGGCGGCCGGCTTCGGTGTCTTCGTAGTTGCGGAAGTTTTCGATGAACAGCGCGGCGAGTTTTTGCGCCTTGCGCTCCCATTGCGCGGCGTCGGCGTAGGTGTCGCGCGGGTCGAGGATGGATGCGTCCACGCCGGGCAGGGCGAGCGGAATCTCGAGGTGAAAGTACGGCAACTCGCGCATCGGCGCGCGGTCGAGCGCGCCGCTTAGGATGGCGTGGATGATCGCGCGCGTGTCGGCGATGCGGATGCGCGCGCCGGTGCCGTTCCAGCCGGTGTTGACTAAATAGGCGCGCGCGCCGGCGGCGTCCATTCTCCGCGCCAACTCATGCGCGTATCGAGTCGGATGCAAACTTAAGAACGCCGCGCCGAAGCACGCCGAGAAAGTCGGCGCCGGCTCCTCGACGCCGCGCTCGGTGCCGGCGAGTTTGGCGGTGAAGCCGGAGAGGAAATGATATTGCGCTTGCGCCGGCGTCAGCCGCGCCGCCGGCGGCAGCACGCCTAAGGCGTCCGCCGAGAGGAAGATCACGGTGCGCGCGTGGCCGCCGCGCGACACCGGCTTGACGATGTTGGCGATGTGGTCGAGCGGATAGGAGACGCGCGCGTTCTCGGTCTTAGCGGCGTCGTCGTAGTCGACCGTGCCGTCGGCGCGCACTATCACGTTCTCGAGCAGCGCGTCGCGGCGGATGGCGTTGTGGATCTCGGGTTCGGCGCGCGGGTTCAGCCGAATGGTCTTGGCGTAGCAGCCGCCCTCGAAGTTGAACACGCCGTCGTCGTCCCAGCCGTGCTCGTCGTCGCCGATCAGCTGCCGCGCCGGGTCGGTCGACAGCGTGGTCTTGCCGGTGCCGGAGAGGCCGAAGAAGATCGCGGTGTCGCCGTCGGCGCCGATGTTGGCGGAGCAATGCATCGAGGCGATGCCGCGCAACGGAAGCAGGTAGTTCATCATCGAGAACATGCCCTTCTTCATCTCGCCGCCATACCAACTGCCGCCGATCAACTGCATCTTTTCAGTGAGGTTGAAGGCGATGAAGTTCTCCGAGTTCAGCCCCATTTCGCGCCACTTCGGATTGACCGCCTTGGCCGCGTTCAACACCACGAAGTCCGGCTCGAAACTCGCCAGTTCGTCCGCGCTCGGGCGGATGAACATGTTGGTGACGAAGTGCGCCTGCCACGCCACCTCCATCACAAAGCGCACGCTAAGGCGGGTGTCGGGACTGGCGCCGCAGAAGCCGTCCACCACGAACAGCTGCTTGCCGCTCAGTTGGGCCAGCGCGATGCGCTTGAGTTCATTCCACTGCGCCGCGTCGATCGGCTTGTTGTCGTTGCGTCCCTGATCCGCCCACCAGAAGGTGTCGCCGGTGGCGTCGTCGCGCACGATGTACTTGTCGGCGGGCGATCTTCCGGTGAACGCGCCGGTGTCCACCGCGACCGCGCCGCTTGCGGTGACCACGCCGCGCTCGACACCGGCGAGTCCGGCGCGGGTCTCCTCGCGGAAGAGTTGGTCGTAGGCAGGATTGCGAATCACCTCGGTCGCGCCGACGATGCCGAGGCGGCGCAACGCGCGGCCCATGTCTGCGTCGGGCGACGGCTTAGGGTCGGCGGCGGAGTCGGTGATGGCGACCATGGCGGGTTGAAAACTGCGATAATGATACGCGGCTCAATGCAATGCGGCGGAGTTTGCCGTATGATTGAATTGTATTCGGTCCTATCGAGGCGTAGTGGGGGGACGGGGGCGTAGTGGAATTATCCCGTCCAGACTAACACAACAAACCATCCGCGAAAGCAGTCATGAAGTGCCAAGTTGGTTGCTGCCCGGCATGCGGCGCGCATCTGATTTTGTCCATCGACTTGGTCGAGGGCGAGTTGCTCGATTGCGGCGACTGCGACACCCCGCTGGAGGTGACCGGCCTCGGACCGGTGATTCTGCTGGAGTTGCCGGACGCGAACGAGGAGTGGGACGACTGAGCCGCACGCGCGCGGGCGGATGCGCGCAACTGGGCGGGATTGATTCGTGCGCGAAGGAGCGCGATGTGACGATGTGATGTGATAGAGTCGCGCCTAAGCGACAAGTCTCAACGGGGCGCCATTGCTGAGAGGCGCCGGGCCGCGCGAACTGCGCGCCGGCGCGACCCGTAGAACCTGATCCAGATTATGCTGGCGGAGGGATTGAGACCACCTAAGTGCCCGGAGCCTTCCGGGGCGATGGCTGATCCCCGCCAGCATCCGGATCGCGCTTGTACGCGCCATCTCAACGCCACCGGGGAATCGACCATGCACGCGCGCATCCCGGCATCGCCGACCGCCTTGCCTTCGCTGCTGTTTTCACTCATCCTCGTTCTCGCCGCCACGCCGGCGTCCGCCGCGCAGCCGACGCTGAATGTGTACACCTACGACTCCTTCGCCTCCAAGTGGGGTCCGGGTCCGGCGATCAAGGAGCGCTTCGAGGCGCGCTGCGACTGCATTCTGAACTATGTCGCGGTGGACGGCTCGACCGGCATCTTAAGCCGCGTGCTGCTGGAGGGCGCGACGTCGCGCGCCGACGTCGTGCTCGGGCTCGACAACAGTTTGCTCGCCGAGGCGCGCGCCACCGGACTGCTCGCGCCGCACGGCGTCGCGCTCGAACAACTCGACCTGCCGTTCGCTTGGGACGACGCGACCTTCCTGCCGTTCGACTACGGCTATTTCGCCTTCATACACAACCGCGACCAACTGCCCGACCCGCCGCGCAGTTTCCGCCAACTGGTCGCCGACGACTCGCTGCGCATCATCATCCAAGACCCGAGATCATCGACCCCCGGGCTCGGGCTGGTGCTGTGGGTCAAGGCGTTGTACGGCGACGACGCCTTCGCCGTGTGGCGCGCGCTCGCCGACAACATCGTCACAGTCACGCGCGGCTGGTCGGAGGCGTACGGCTTGTTCCTCGACGGCGAAGCCGACTTAGTGCTGAGTTACACCACCTCGCCAGCGTATCACATCATCGCCGAGGGCAAGCGCCAATACCGCGCGGCGGCGTTCAGCGAAGGGCACGGCATGCAGATCGAAGTCGCGGCGCGACTGGCGCGCGCGCCCAATCCGGCGTTGGCGCGGCGCTTCATGGCGTTCATCGCCAGCGACGCGTTCCAGTCGGCGATCCCGACCGGCAACTGGATGTATCCGGTGCGCGAGATCGAAGGCGGACTGCCGGCGGCGTTCGACCAGTTGGTGCAGCCGACGGCGAAACTGCTGATCGACCCGCAACGCATCGCCGCCAACCGCGCCGCGTGGGTGGATGAGTTCAGCCAAGCGCTGAGCGAATAACGCGGCGGCTGGCGACGGCGGCGAAGGTTGCGCGCATGACCGTCGGATTGATCACGGCAATCGCGGTGCTCGCGCTGGTCGCCGGCGCGATCGGCGGCTGGCAACGACGACGAGGATTACGCGCATGGCCGTCGGATTGATCGCAGCGTTCGCGGTGCTGGCGTTGGTCGCCGGCGCGATCGGCGCGCTGGTGGCCGAGGCCGCCGGCGGCGGCTGGGCGGCGGTGGCGGCGGAGCTCGCCAAGCCGGTGACGCGCTCGATCATCCGCTTCACGCTGTGGCAGGCGACGCTGTCGGCCGCGCTCAGCGTTGGCCTCGCCGTCGTGCTGGCGCGCGCGCTGGCGCGGCGCGGGCGCTTCCTCGGGCGACGCCTGATCCTGCGCCTGAGCAGCGTGTCGCTGATCATCCCGACCATGGTCGCGGTGCTCGGGCTGGTCGCGGTGCATGGCCGCCACGGCTGGATCAACCAAGCGCTGGCGACGCTCGGCTTCGCGCGCGTGGACTATCTATACGGCCTCAACGGCATCCTCATCGCGCATGTGTTCTTCAACCTGCCGCTGGCGACGCGCATCCTGCTGCACGCCCTGCTGACGCTGCCGCAGCACACTTGGGATCTCGCCCGCCTATACGGCATGAACGCGCGCCAAGCGTTCCGCTGGATCGAATGGCCGTTGCTGCGCGGCGTGATCCCGGGCGTCGCCGGCATCGTCTTCCTGCTGTGCTTCACCTCGTTCGCCATCGTGCTGACCCTCGGCGGCGGACCGAAATCGACCACGCTCGAGGTCGCCATCTATCAAGCCATCCGCTTTGACTTCGATCTGTCCAAGGCGGTCGCGCTGGCGTTGATTCAAATTGTCCTGTGTATGGCGTTGGCGGCGGCGTTCTTCGCCGGCGGCGTGTCGTTCCCGCTGCGCGCCGACGATCGCCCCGGCGCCGACCGCACCGACGCCGACTCGGTTGGGTCGCGCATCATCGACGCCGTCGTCATCGTCGCCGCCGCCGCATTCCTGCTGGCGCCGTTGATCGCGGTGCTGACCAAAGCGCTGGCGCCGGGCGGCTGGGGCATCTTGCTCGACCGCGCGTTCTGGGACGCGCTGCGCTGGACGCTGCTGATCGCGCTGTGCGCCGGCGCGTTGTCGTGCGCGCTCGCGCTGGCGCTGTCGAACGCGATCGTCGAGTTGCGCCAGCGCGGACGATGGCGCGCGCTCAGCGTCGAGATCATCGCCGCGCTGACGCTGCTGGCGCCGCCGATCGCGCTCGGCGCCGGGCTGTTCCTGCTGCTGCGCCGCGCGCTCGCGTTCGGCGACGCGCCGTCCGCCAGCCCGCTGTCGCTCGGTCCGGTGGTGGTGATCGCGCTCAACGCGCTGCTCGCGCTCGCCTTCGGCGTGCGCATCCTCGCCCCGGCGCTGGCGGCGCAGCGCGAGCGATACCGCCACCTGTGCGCCGGCCTCGGCGTGCGCGGGCTGAACCAATGGCGCTTCGTGCTGTGGCCGGCGCTACGCCATCCGCTGGCGTATGCGTTGGCGGTCGCGACCACCTTGTCGGCCGGCGACATGGGCGTGATCGCGCTGTTCGGCACCGACGAGTTGCGCACCCTGCCGCTGCTGATGTATCGCTTGATCGGCGCGTATCGCCTGGAGCAGGCGGCGGTGGTCGCGGCGGCGCTGTGCGCGCTGTGCTTCGCCTTGTTCTGGGCGATCGAACGCGCCGGCGGCGATGTTGCCGACGCCGACGCGAACGCGCGGCGGCGCGCGTGAACACGATGATGCTGGAAGTCGAGAACCTCCGCTTCGACTATCCCGAAGCGTCGGTGCGCGCCGAGTTCCGCTTGGGCGCCGGGCGCGCGGCGGCGTTGATGGGCGCAAGCGGCGCCGGCAAGTCCACCGTGCTGCATCTGATCGCCGGCTTCCTCGCGCCGACGCGCGGCGCGGTGCGCTTCAACGGACGCTCGTTGCTCGGCGTCGCGCCGGCGGCGCGGCCGCTGACTTATTTGTTGCAAGCGCATAACTTGTTCCCGCACTTGACCGTGCGCCAGAACATCGCGATCGGTTTGCATCCGGGCTTGCGTCTTGCGCCGACGCAACGCGACGCGGTCGAGCGCGCGCTGGAATGGGTCGCGCTGCAATCGTACGCCGCGCGCCTGCCGCATCAACTCTCCGGCGGCCAGCAGCAGCGCGTCGCGCTGGCGCGATGCCTCGCGCGCGACCGCCCGCTGCTGTTGTTGGATGAGCCGTTCACCGGACTCGACGACGCATTGCGCGACGAAATGTTGTCGCTGTTGCGCGCGTTACAAACCGAACGCGGCACCGCGATCCTGCTCGCCACCCACCAACACCGCGACGCCGACGCGCTGTCAGCGAAGGTGGTGGCGTTGTCGGCGTCGGAAAAGCAGCCAGCGTGACGGCGAAGTTATAATCCGCCGCTGCGCGGTTTTCATTTTCGCCATGTCGATTTCGCGCGTTCGATTTTATTTTTGTTTCGTTTATTTTTGTTGAGGGCTTCGGTTTATGCGTTCGGTTCGGATCGGTGTTGTCGGTGTTGGTCTCGTCGGCAAACGACACGTCGGTGCCATCGCGCGCGCGGTTGGAGTCGAGATTGCCGGGGTGGTGGAGCCGAACCCGCAAGAAGCGGACTTCGTTGGTGAACATGGACTGACCAATCACCCGTCGGTGGCGAGCCTGTTGTCGAACAGCAAGCCCGACGGCGTGGTCATCGCCACGCCGACGTCGGTGCATATCGAACAAGCGTTGGAGTGCGTTGCCCACGGTTGCCCAGTGCTGATTGAAAAGCCGATCGCGCTCCACGCGGATGATGCGCGCGCTTTGATTGAGCGCGCCGAGCGTGACCGCGTCGCCGTTTTGGTCGGGCATCACCGGCGACATAATCCGCTGATCAAACGCGCGCACGAGATGATACAAAGCGGTGATCTGGGTACTGTGCGCGCGGTGCACGGCAGTTGTTGGTTTTACAAGCCGGATGAATATTTCGATGTTGCGCCGTGGCGAAAACGCAAAGGCGCCGGCATCGTCTCGGTCAACTTGGTGCACGACATTGACTTGCTGCGGCACTTGGTCGGCGAGATTGTTTCGGTGCAGTCGCTGACCACGCCGTCGGCGCGCGGCTATGAAAACGAAGATGTGGTGGTCGCGCTGTTGCGGTTCGCCGACGGTGCGGTGGGCACGATCACGGCGTCGGATAGCATTGCCGCGCCGTGGAGTTGGGAGCACACCGCGCACGAATATCCGATCTACCCGGCGACGCCGGAAAATTGCTATTTGATCGGCGGCTCGAACGCTTCGTTGTCGCTGCCGGATCTTCGTTTATGGTCGCACGCCGGCGGCGCGCCGGACTGGTGGTCGCCGATTTCAGCGACCTGTCAAGTGCGCGAATCGTCCGATCCATTGGTCAATCAAATCGCGCATTTCGCGCAAGTGATCAACGGCGGTGCCGAGCCGTTGGTCTCGGCGCGCGAGGCGGTGTTGACGCTGCGGGTTATCGAAGCCATGCAACGCTCGGCGCGCTCGGGCGAAGCCACCGCCATCACCGCATAACCACCCGCCGCGCGCGCGCCCACCGACGCGGCGCGAATCAACTTCGCGCATCAAGCCACTGTTTCCACGCGCTCATCGCGGTGCGAATATCGTCGGT
>JBPCXC010000163.1:0-7008 GCA_051008875.1 bacterium | reverse complement strand
GTTCAGCACCGCGCCGATGCCGGTGGTGACGCCGCAGCCGAGCAGGCAGATGCGGTCGAACGGCGCCGCCTTGTCCACCACCGCGACCGAGACCTCCGCCGCCACGGTGTATTCGGCGAAGGTGCTGGTGCCCATGTAGTGCAGGATGCGCTCGCCGCCGAGCGAGAAGCGGCTGGTGCCGTCGGGCATCAAGCCTTGCCCCTGGGTCGCGCGCACCGACGCGCACAGGTTGGTCTTGCCGGATCGGCAGAACTTGCATTCGCGGCATTCGGCGGTGTACAGCGGGATGACATGGTCGCCGACCGCAACCGACTTCACCCCGGCGCCGACCTCGACCACCACGCCCGCGCCCTCGTGCCCGAGGATCGCCGGGAACGCGCCCTCGGGGTCGGCGCCGCTCAAGGTGAAGGCGTCGGTGTGGCACACGCCGGTCGCCTTGATTTGAATCAACACCTCGCCCGCCTTCGGCCCCTCGACCTCGACCTCCTCGATGCGCAACGGCGCGCCCGCCTCCCACGCAACCGCGGCTCTGGTTTTCATATCGCGCACCCTCGTCGTCTGTTTCGAACGCGGCTGAATCTATCACACGCCGCCGACGGCAAGCGCGAAAAGGCTCGCTTGCGCTCGCACACATTCGAAAAACAAAAACCTCCCCCTCGTCATTCCCGCAGTCTGTTGAGCGGGAATGACGGCCTAGGGGTGTGCAGCAACGGCGGCAAAGAAAAAAATTACGCGCTATCGCGACTCACCCGGCCGGCAGTCGATTCTGCGGGTTGAGAATGTCCTCTTGCAGCGGCGCGCGGGTGCGCGGATGCGCGAGGTATGGAATTCTAGGTTCAACGCCGTTGAAGAACTCCTCGACCGACCACACCACAAACCGATGGAACTTGCGGTGGTTGATTTCGATGTAGCCGGACTGCGCGATCAACTTTTTCATCGTCGGCGTTTCATTCTTCTTGCGCAAGGTGATGAACAAGCAAACCGCCGCGCGACCGCCGACGATGTTGCCTTGGAATGCGCGCAGCGCGTCCACGCTCGGCGCGCCGCTTTTGACTTGCGCGATGCACAAGTTGTCTTTTTTCTCGGCGTACAGAATCAAGCCGCGGCCATCGATGCCGCCGTCGCCGCGCTGCACGGTGTTCGGCGCGAGGCCGTGAATCCGCGACACCGCCCACTTCTCGAACTCGAACGGGTCCTTTCTGGCGAACGCTTCGGCGGCGCGCAAGTCGGTCGGCACGCCGTCCAACTCGATCGTGATGTCCTTCAGTCGATCACGGCGAATCACCTCGATCGCGTAGTATGAAATATCAATGCCTGCCCATTTTCTTTTAAGGTTAATCGCCGCGTGAATCGTCGTGCCGCAACCGCAGAAAGGATCGAGCACAACATCGCCGTTATCGGAGGCCGCTTTGATGATGCGCTCTAACAATGCAATTGGTTTTTGGGTTGGATAGCCGAGATATTCTGTTCTGCTTCTCGCGGCAATTCTAATTTCCCACCAGTTTTCTGGAACTTTCCCGCGCTGACGATTCTCTTCGGCTTGCTCTTCGGTGAAAGAATCGGTTGTTGACATTGCGCGCCGCAATGTTTGATTCGGGTCTTTGTATGGGATTCGAACATCGTCCTTATTGAATTTCCAAGTGCCGCTTTTGCTATACCAGAAAATGCTGTCTGTTTTGCGGTTGAATTGGCGCATTTTTGGCGAGCCGGGTCCGTGGTAACACCAAATGATTTCATTCCTGAAGTTTTTTCTGCCAAACACTTCGTCCATCACAATCTTTAAGTAATGCGAAGCGGCCGGATCGCAATGCAAAAAAATGCTGCCGGTGGATCTCAAAATCCGTTTCATTTCGGCGAGGCGTTCTGCCATATAAGATAGGTAAGCGAGCATGCCGTTGCCGCCGTCGAATAAAGCGTCAAATCCTTTGATTGCGTAATGCGCGGGATGAGCAATGTCGCTATTGATGTCATCCACCCGCTCTTCGGCATCTGTATTCCATTCCCAAGTGTCATCAAAGGCGGTCATCTGCGCGAGGTCGTCCTTTTTACTCTTGTCCTTGCTCTTGCCGAACAGGATGTTGTATTTCGCATCACTCTTGAACGGCGGATCGAGATAAATCAAGTCCACGCATCCATCCGGCCACTCCCGCATGCGGTCGAGGCAGTCGCCGACATACAACGTGTTCGTTTTCACCGGGCGGTCATCTGTGCGTTGCCCGGACACCTGCCGGTGTCGGGCTGTTTGCACTGATCTCACTCAGGCGAGAACGTCCTGCCTATTCGCCCCATCGGGAATGACCCCGTCGGGAAAACGCTATTGTATTTGACAGGCAACCCGACGGACGGGATGCCTAAGTAAGATCAGTGCGAGCGGAAATATAGCACAAATCCGAGAAATCAAAACCGTTCGCGCAGCAACTCCCCGCCGTCATTGCGCGTATCAGGATGATACGCGCAATGACGGCAAAGAGCGGCTCGCTTATGCTCGCACCGCCACCAATCCACTACAATCCCGCGCAGTTGATTCCCCGCGTGCGCATGACTCTCGACCTCGACCGCAAACTGGTGCGCAACCTCGCGTTGTTCCACATCGGCGTGATCACGCTGGCGAACTACGCGGTGCAGTTCACCGCGACCATCGGCGGCTATCACTTCACTTGGGGAATGTTCGTCTTCCCGCTGGTGATCCTCGCCACCGACTTGACCGTGCGCTTGTCGAACCAACGCAACGCGCGCATCATCGTATTGTGCGCCTTCGGTCCGGCGATCGTGATCAGCGCGTGGCTGGCCGACTGGCGCATCGGCCTCGCCAGCGCGAGCGCGTACTTGCTCGGGCAACTGCTCGACATCGCGGTGTTCCAGCGCATCCGCGCGCGCAGCCGCGCGTGGTGGACCGCGCCGCTGGTGTCGACGCTGTGCGCCAACGTGATCGACACCTACGTGTTCTTCGCCGCCGCGTTCCATCGCTCGGCGGACGCGTTCATGGCTGAAAACTGGGTTGAATTTGCGAGCGTTGATCTCGCCTTCAAGACAGTGGTCTCGATCTTGTTGTTCCTGCCGGCTTACGGCATCTTGCTCAACCGCATCAACGCGCGTCTGGCGCGCGGATAATCATTCCGGCTTATTCGCCGCCGACCATTCGCGCCAGCCTTGCAACGCCGGGAAGTACAACCCCAACTTAATCTCATCCACTTCGGTTGTCGATTGTGTCAGCGCGCCGACCACTTCGGCGTAGCGCGTCATCTTGTCGCGATAGCGTTCGACTTCGCGGTCGAGGAACGCGTCGGCGTCGGCGCCTTGGTGGCGGCTGGACTTGAAATCAATGATCCAGCGTACGCCGTCGGCGGCGATGAAACTGCGATCGATGATGAAATGCGCGACCGGCTTGGCCGTCGCGGCGGCGCGTGCCGACAGCGACCATTCGGTTTTGACTTGCCGATGGGCTGGCGAGAAAATCCACGCCGCGCGCGAGTCGGCGCGCGCTTTGGCGACGGCGTCGCGCAACTGCGCCAGCGCATCGTCGAGATCGCCGACGGCGATGCCGCCCTCGGCGAGTTTGCCGCGCCACAACGCGGTCTCGCGCGCGTCGGTTTTTTGCGCGCGCCAACGCTCCCAGCCGACCACGTCAATCTGCTGGAAGATCCAATGCAGCACGATGCCGACGACGCGCGCGTTCTCGCCGGCCCAGTCGAACTCGATCGCGTCGTCATCGTCGGCGCCGGCGAGCGCATCGGCGGCGACGCCCGGCGACGACTCCGGCAACGTCGGCGACTCCCACGCCAGCGGCAGCCGCCGAAGTTGCCGCGACGAAGTCGCGCGCGGCGCATCGCTCGTCGCGTGGCGAACCGCGCCCGGCGCGTTGGCGGCAACGACTGCGGCGTCGAGTTGTTTGCACAGATGCGGCACCGTCCACAGCCGATGCAAAAACGAGTTCGCGCGCGGCGCCTTGGCACGCATGGCGCCGGTCTCGGGCTTTACCTCGGCGAACAAATGCAACGCCTTGCGCGCGCGCGTGCAAGCGACATACAACAGCCGCCCGAGTTCGTTGCGCTCTTCGGTCGCATCCAATGCGCGCAAATAGCGGTAGAACCGATCGTTCAGATCGCTCTCCGGCGGCAGCGGCGCGAACAGCAATTTGTCGGGCGACTCCTTCCATTGCAGCAGATCTTTTTCCGCCGCGCGCGAGCCACTCCCCAACGCTGGCAGAATCACCGTGTGGAACTGCAGCCCTTTGGCGCCGTGAATGGTCAGCAGTTTCACGCGCACCGCCGAGTCCGCATTGGCCCGCGCCCACAGATTCTCGCTCGCCGCATCGAGGCTCTCGGCGGTGATCTCGACGCGTTTTGATTCGAGTTCGCCGAGCAAGTCGAGATAGCGTTGGCAGTCGTCCAAGTCGGTCGAGTCGACGCTCGCCGGCCCGCCGAGGCATAGCCACGCGGCTTCGACGATGCGGCGCAGATCGATTCGCCCGCGCCGCGCGCGCGCCGGCGCGATGGCGGCGGAGAATCGCCGCAAACGTTTTTGGCCGTCGTGCGACAACGCGCCGAGTACGCGCGCGTCCAAGCACAACTCCACGATCGCGCGCTCGCGCGTCGGGTCGGCGTCGGCGAGCGCGCACAAGTCGGCGAGTTCCAAACCGCACCACAGCGCGCGCAGCACGGCGAGCCAGGCGATGCGGTCGCCGTCGCGCGCCAGCGCGCGGGTCAGCGCGGTCAAGTCGCGGATCGCCGGGCGCTCGGCGAGGCGCTCCATGTCGATCGCCTGGAACGCGATGCCGCGCCGCCGCAACGCCTCGGCGACGCGATGCAGATGCGCGCGGGTGCGCCCGAGCACGGCGATGTCGTGCTCGCCGCCTTCTGTTTGCGGCTGCGCAAGCGCTTCGGCGATCACATCGGCGATCGCCTCCGCCTCCTGGCGCGCGTCGCGGTTGATGTCGGCGTGGACATGTGCCGCGCCGACGTCCGCCGACTCGCGCGCGGTCGCGCCAGCGTATTTCACCGCGCCGCTTAGGATGTCGTCCTGCGCCGGCAGCACTTGCTCGAAAGTCTGGTTGAACCATTCCACCAGTTGCGGCGCCGAGCGAAAGTTTGTGGTGAGTTCGATCGACTCTGGGCGGATGTCGTCGCTCAAGCCGTCTTGCCGAACTTTTAGAAAATTCGCAACCTCGGCTTCGCGGAAGCGATAGATCGATTGCATCGGATCGCCGACCAAGAACAAAGTGCGCCCGTCGCCGTGCTCCCAGCCGGTGGTGAGTTTCCGCAGCAACTCGATATGCGCGACCGAAGTGTCCTGAAACTCATCCACCAGAATATGCGTCAGGCCATAATCGATCCGAAGAAGCAAATCGGACGGCGCATCGTCCTCGCCGAGTGCGATGATCGCGCGACGCGTCGGTTCGATGAAGTCGGCTTGGTTTTGCTCGGCGAGCAGCCGATGCAACTCGCCCGCGGCGAGGCGTAGCATCTGCTTGAGCGCGTCAAGCAAGCGCCATTGCGCGTCGCTGAATACGCCGTTCGGGAGGAGGTCTTTGATGACCGCCAGCGCCGGAATCAAATCCGGCTGCTGTTGCAACTGCCTCAACAACTCCATCATCGCTCCTTTCGCTTCGCGTTGATCCGGCGGGAAGCCGCTTTTCACATTCACGCTCTTGCGCAACGCGCCCGCCTGCGTCAGCACCAGCGCGGCGATGCCGCGCCACGACTCGATGCGTTGATGCGATGCCGCCGGGAATTCGGTTTCGTCGTCGAGCGCGGTCACCGCCGATTGATTTCCTTCGGCGCGCAGGTTGCCGGCGGCGAATGCGCCGAGTTCGATCCATTGTCTTTTTCCATCGGCGCCGACCAGTTCATCGATCAGCGCGTCGGCGCAGCGCAAGTCCGACTCGATCACCTCCTGCCACATGCGTTCGAGTTCGCCGCGCGCCGACTGCTCCAGCAGGCGCAGCCATTTGTCGCGCTTGCTCAACATGCCGGCGAGCAGCGACTGCGCGCGGCTCCAGTTCGCGTCCACCAGCGCGAGCAGTTGATCGCACGCGTCGCTCCATTCGTCGTCGTCCTCGATGTGATCGAGCGCGCGCTTGGCCGCGAGTTTATGCAGCGGCGCCGGGTCGTCGATGATCTTCGGCGGCGCGCCGAACCGCGCCGACCACGGCATCCGCCGCACCAGTTCGGCGCAGAACGAGTCGATGGTTTGAATCCGCAGCCGCCGCGTGTCCTCGACGACGCGCCAGTTATGCGCATTATCGTTGGCGCGCGCGGCTTGCGCCAGCGCGCGCAACTCCGGATTGTCCTCGGCGCTTCCGTCCGCCTTGATCAATTTCAGCGCATTGACGATTCGCCGCCGCATCTCGGCGCTCGCTTTCTTGGTGAACGTGATCGCCAAGATTCGCTCCGGCGCATCGACGCGCGCGAGCAGCGACAGATACCGCCGCACCAGCAACTCGGTCTTGCCCGAGCCCGCCGGCGCCTGCACGATGAACGACTGCGCGCTCTCCAACGCGCGCTCGCGCTGCGTTTGATCGGCGAGCGTGTTCATGTTGCTGCGGCGTCGTCCGCCGCCTCGGACTCGTCATCGCCGTCGTCGTCCGCCGCGTCGATTCGGCACAACGCATGCAAGTCGCAGAACGCGCACACATCCGCCGCCAACGGATCGACTCGCGCGTCGCCGTTCAAGTACGCCTTTGCCAATTCCGACAAACGTTCGTGCCAGTGCATCATCACATCGCCCCAATCATCGAAGTCATACTCGCGCAAGGCGCGATGCTCGCCGGCCGAAGCGACGCGTTTCGTCGAATCGAATCCGTCATACGCGCTGATGCCGACGAAGCCGCATTCGCCGCGCCGAACGCGGCCATAGGCGACCGCGCCGATGGCGTTGAATGTCTTTCCCTCCGGCGCAAGTTGCGCGAGTTGCGCCAGCGCATACAACGGCAGTTGTGGCGCGCGCGGACGCGCGCCGACCCAGTGGCCGACGCTGCCGACCGCGCCGGTCTTGTAGTCGATCAACGCC
>JBPCXC010000162.1:0-1148 GCA_051008875.1 bacterium | reverse complement strand
GCGCGACTTCGCGTATCAAAGAATCCATACGCTTACGCCATGCGATCCACGACGCGCGTGTGGAATCATCCGTTGACGCTGCGCGCTCGGCTGCTTCGAGCGCGGCTGATTGAATGGTGGTGGCGGATGCGCGGCGGAGCGGACGGATGCCCGCCGAAGTTGCGCAAGGCGACGCCGCTGCTGCTGCAACTCGAGGCGACCGAATGCGGCGCGGCGGCGCTCGGCGTCATCCTGGCGCACTTCGACCGCCGCGTTCCGATCTCGGAGTTGCGCGAGGCATGCGCGGTCGGGCGCGACGGCTGCGACGCCGCCGACCTGATGCGCGCGGCGCGCCAGTACGGCTTGTCGGTGCAGGGCTGGAAGAAGGAGCCGCATCACATCCCGAAGATGAAGTTGCCGGCGATCATCTTCTGGGAGTTCAACCACTTCCTGGTGCTCGAAGGCTACGGCCGCAACTGCTTCTACTTGAACGACCCCGGCAACGGCCACCGCGTGGTCGATGACAAGGAGTTCGACCGCGGCTTCACCGGCGTGATCCTGACCTTCAAGCCGGGACCCGAGTTCGCCACCGGCGGCGCGCGCGAAGGCATCTGGCATCGCATCCGGCCGTGGCTGCGCGACGTCAAGCGGCCGCTGGCGTTCGCGGTCTGCTGCGGACTGCTGCTGGCGTTGCCGGCGCTCGCCTTGCCGCTGTTGCTGAACATCTTCGTCGATCATGTGTTGAGCGGGCGCGAACCGAGTTGGGGCGGCGTGCTGGTCGGCGCCTTGCTCGCCGCCGCCGCCGGGCTGTATCTGCTCTCGTGGCTGCGCGCGCGCTGCTTGAACTTCCTCGCGGTGCGCCTGTCGGTGATCCATTCCGACCGCTTCCTGCACAGATTATTCAAGGTGCCGATGAAATACTTCGCGCATCGCTTCGTCGGCGACTTGACCGCGCGCATGCAGTCGATCGACAAGATATCGTCGGTCGCCACCAGCCAGTTCGTCGGCATCATCATCGAGTTGTTCACCAGCGCGCTGTTCTTGCTGATGATGCTCGCGTACGACCCGCTGATGTGCGCCGTGGTGGTCGCGCTCGGCGCGCTGAGCGCGATCTCGATGCGCGCGCTGACGCGGCTGCGCACCGACGAGAACCGCAAGTTGCAGCGCGA
>JBPCXC010000161.1:0-8889 GCA_051008875.1 bacterium | reverse complement strand
GGCGAACGCTGCGCCTCGACCTCCAACCGCAACTTCGAAGGCCGCCAAGGGCAGGGCGGTCGCACGCATCTGGTGTCGCCGACGGTCGCCGCCGCCGCCGCCATCGCCGGCCGGTTCGCCGACCTGCGCGCCGGCGCCGGCGCTGGCGGCAACGGCAACGCGTGATGGATTCGTTCACTGACTCGCTGCACGACGATGTCGTCGGCGACGGCAACCGCGCGATGGATTCGTTCGCTGACTTTCCGCGCGATGACGTCGGCGGCAACGGAAACGGCAACGCATGATGGACGCGTTCACCGACATGCGCGGCGTGGTCGCGCCGCTCGACCGCGCCAATGTGGACACCGACGCGATCATCCCGAAGCAATATCTGAAGTCGATCCAGCGCACCGGCTTCGGCCCCGGCTTGTTCGACGAATGGCGCTATCTCGACCACGGCGAGCCGGGCATGGACCACAACACGCGCCCGCTCAACCCCGAGTTCGTGCTCAACCAGCCGCGCTACGCCGGCGCGAGCATCCTGCTGGCGCGCGCCAACTTCGGCTGCGGCTCATCGCGCGAACACGCGCCGTGGGCGCTGCTCGACTACGGCTTCCGCTGCCTGATCGCGCCGAGTTTCGCCGACATCTTCTACAACAACTGCTTCAAGAACGGCATGCTGCCGATCGTCTTGGACGAAGCGACGATGGATCGACTCTTCGCGCAAGTCGCCGCCAACCCCGGCTATGAAATCGCAGTCAACCTGCCGACGCAACGACTGACCCCGCCCGACGGCGCCGACATCGAGTTCGAGATCGAACCGTTCCGCAAGCACTGCCTGGTAAACGGCTTGGACGACATCGCCTTAACCCTGAAACGCGCTGACGCGATCGCGCAATACGAAGAAAAACGCAAAGCGCAAGCGCCGTGGTTGTTCGGCGAATTAAAGTAGCGACTCTTTGATGTAGGAATTACAGCGCAGGACGCGCTCACTTTTGCCGTCATTCCGGCTGGGAAGCCGGAAATCCAGCCGTCCATGGATGGCGATCTCCAGTCACTCCCCACGCCACGCGCAAGGAATCGGGCGATTTTTAAGATTTGATCTAAAAACAATGGGTTAGCCAAATTCCCTGGGTTTTAGTTAGTGCGCGATAAGCAGCCTAACAGAGGGCTAAACCCATGAACAAAAAGCTAATCGCAGCCGCAGTCTCCGCCGCAGTGGTGGCGCCTGTGGCTTCTCAGGCGGATGTTGTTGTTTACGGCAACATCACCAATGCGATCGTTTCCGCAGATACCGACTCATTTGCGGATCCAAATGACAAAAACGGCGCGATCTTAACTGAATCGAGAACGGACATTGACACAGTAAGTTCTCGCGTCGGCATCAAAGCATCGTCCGATCTCGGCAACGGCATGACGGCGAATGGGCGGTATGAATGGGCCACTGGATCCGATAACGCGGACCAGGCTTTCGGCACTACTCGTCTCGCCAAAGTTGGCTTGTCCGGCAGTTTCGGCAGCGTTGATGTCGGTCAGCAGTGGAGCACTTTCTACAACACGATCGGCTCGATGGTCAGCCCGAACTACAGCGTGGGCGTTCCGCTTGGCGGGTATTTCCGCACCGGCAACACGATCCAATACACCAATAGTTTCGGTCCGGTCAATCTTGGCCTTGATATTCGCGCCGATGACGACGAAGGCGGTCGCGACGCACAAGGCGACGGCGTTGGCGTTGGCATCACTTTCAATCCGGCGAGCAATCTGACTGTTGGCCTTGCGTATGACAGTTCGGATGGCGTGCCGGGTGCGGCTGGTTCGAAAGCGGATACCGAAGAGACCGATCTCGTCGATGATAGCGGTAACCCCATTACCCGGAATATTGATGCTGTTGCCCCCACACACGATGAAGGTGACTCCGAGATTTTCGGTATCGCAGTAAAGGCGACCTTCGGCGGCTTCTGGGCTTCCGCTGGGTATCAATCGGAGGAAGTTGATGGCGCTGCCGCGATTGCTTGTGTGCCTACCCCTAACGCGCAAGGTGCTTGTGATGATAATCTTGCGGACTACATACCTGGACGAGCAGCAAGAGAAGAGGTCGAAACTGACTACTACCAATTGTGGGTCGGCGGTGCGCTGAGTGACAGCACCAGTTGGACGCTCGGCTACGGTGAATCTGAAGAAGAGCAGAAAGGCGTGGAGGACATCACAACCGACCGAGTCGCGCTCGCCGTGAACCACAAACTCGGTGGCGGTATGCACTTGTTCTTCGAGTATCAAGACGGAACCACCGAGCAAAAGGGCGCGAAAGATCTTGAAGCGAACAAAGCACTCCTCGGCTTCCGCATCAACTTCTAATCATCCTCAAAACTATGGCTTGATTCCTCCAAGCCATCCATTTTCAAACCGGAGCTACACGCTCCGGTTTTTTTTGCGCGGTACTCGCTCCCTCCCCCGCCGTCATTCCCGCGGTGTTTTAAGCGGGAATCCACACTTGCGTTAGCAAGTGAGGCAAGCCGAAGGCTTGCTGGCTTTTGATGTGGGCGGGGGAATTGCGCGGCTTCCGCTTTATCAAAGCCAGCAGGGCTTCGCCCTGCATCACTCGCGGGGCGAGTGTGGATTCCCGCTTAACAGACTGCGGGAATGACGGCCTAGGGGGGTGGTTGCGGGGATGACGGCGGGGGGTGGTGAATTTGAAGCGCCGCACGGAATTGCGCGTTGAATTTCGGTGGTGTTGATGCAATCTCCCGCGATCGGTTTGGCGCGGAGGGATTGCCGCAACACCCAGCGCACAACGCTGCGCTGGGTTTTTCAGCCCCAAAAATTCGAAATTTTCCCAAAGATAAACACAACTCCAATAATGGCTACCCCTGCTCCAATAATGGCTAACCATGCTAAGACACCTGTGAGGGACACCCTTTTTTGCGCGTCCTTGATTTCCTCGTTGATTCTGACCTTGAGATTAGCAGATTCAAGATCCAACTTCGCATTGGTCGTCAGTTCGGTTTGGCTTTGGCTTATCGCCTCGACGATGGCTTCAGCCAATTCTCGACTGGCGCCGGCGGCGATCAATTTTCTGACTGCGGCGAGCGTATCTAGCGGTGGCATTATTGGTCTCCCGTGCAAGGTTTCAAGTATGGGTTGCGAAGCGTAGTGAGAGTTTTGAGGATTGTCAAACCATTGATGCGCGCAAAAAAAACCGGAGCGCGAGGCTCCGGTTTGGAAATGGTGGAAAGGGTGATTTTAGAAATCTACGCGCATTCCGAGGAGGTGGCGTGCGCCATCCTTTGCGGTGTTTTCGCTGTCGACATCAGTGGCTTCGTAATACAGCTTCAAGCCGCCACCGAGGTTGTGATAGACGCCCCAGGTGAGTTGGGTTGAATTATCCCTCTCTCCTGTGTACACATGTACGACATCGTCATTATCAGTCCAAGTGGGAATCGAACCATCGTCGTCCGCTTGCGAGTAGCCAAACAACCAACTGGTTTTCTCGCCGAGGCTGCCACCGCCGTAGATGAACGTGGTGTCAATATCGTCGCTGAGGTTCTCGAGAATAGCGCCATCGACAGACGTTCGATCGGCCAATACGGTTGTGGCATCGCTATCTTCAAGGTTGGTAAATCCGGAGAGAGAGATGTCTCTCGAATTATCCACCTCGCGATTCTGCCAGCCAGCAGATACCCAGTAGCTGCCGAAGTTGGCTTTGACAGCAATGCCCATACGCGTCTCATCCCGGTCAACAGTTGCTTCGGTAACGTCGTCGGCATCACCGCCACTATTATCAAACCTTGCAACAACCCCATCATTTGCGACATCGTCTGCAGTCAATGCTATGTCAGTGATAGCACTTCCATCGGGACGTTGATCCTCATCGTAAGCCGCGGCAATCGTGATGTTGTCATTGACCGCGAAACTCAAGCCAAGACCCCAGCCGTCGCCGCGGATTTTTTCCGCGTTATCGTTGTTCTCGATCGAACTACCCAATTTTTTGTCATCATTCAATCGAATGTCCAACTGCGCGCTCAGCGGGCCGAACGAGTTCGAGTACTTGATGGTGTTGGAGCCACGGAACGGACCGCCGCCGACGGACGAATACAGGTAATAGCCGAGCGAATAAGTCGGGCTGACCAGCGTGCCGAAGGTGTTGAAGTACGCGCTCCATTGGTTGCCGATGTCAATCCGCCCGAACGCGCCGGAAACACCAACAGTGGCGACGCGAATGTCAGCGATGCCCGGCTGCTCTTTGTCGGTGACGGTGGCGAACTCGTACTGGCCGTGTGCGGTCAAACCATTGCCGATGTCGGCATTGCCTTTCAATCCAAAGCGCGAGGAGACATTGCTTACATCAGTGAGCGATGCGCCCTCGTCTGCCGCAGTGACAGGATTGTCGACCGAAAGACCATTCAAATCGATCGCGTTGTTCACGCGACCATAAACGGTCATGTCCGCCTGAGAAGCCACAGGCGCCACCACTGCGGCGGAGACTGCGGCTGCGATTAGCTTTTTGTTCATGGGTTTAGCCCTCTGTTAGGCTGCTTATCGAGTACTAACCAAATTCACAGAAATTGCGCCTAACTAGTTGTTTTTCCATCAAACCAAGAAATCGCCCGATTACCCTGCCCGTGCCATCAAGCGCGATTCACCTTCCTCCCGCCAGTTGACATCCTGCGCTGGCATCGAATACTCTCCGCGCAAGCGCCGATTTGATTTCAGATTGCGGGCGCTTTAGAAATGCGGCTAAAGAGAGGATGTTCCGATGTCGGTGGCGCCCGCTTTTTGGCTGTTGTTGAATGGCCGAAGCGGGTTTTTTGTTGCGCGCGGCGGCCGCTTATCCGGGCGAAGCCATGCGAGAGCATCCGAAGCATCATCATCCGCGGGCAAAGCGTCATCATCCGCAGACCGCGGCAATTCGCGGCGGGCATCGGCGCGGTGCGGAGCGCGAGCACAGCGAGCCGATCTTCGCCACTTCCAGTTTCGTCTTCGATGACGCGGCGCAGGCGGCGGCGTTGTTCGGCGGCGAGCGCGCCGGCAATGTCTATTCGCGCTTCACCAACCCGACCGTGCGCGGCTTCGAGGAGCGGCTGGCGGCGATGGAATGCGGGCGCTTCGGCTTGGGCGTAGCGTCGGGCATGGCGGCGATCACCGGGCTTATCCTCGCGTTGTTGCGCGCCGGCGATCATGTGGTCGCGTCCGCCGAGTTGTTCGGCGCGACGGTGTCGGTGTTCACCAAGGTGTTTAACCGCTTCGGCGTCGACACCACTTTCGTCGGTTTAGCCGACGCATCGCAATGGCGCGCCGCGATCCGGCCGAACACGCGACTGCTGCTGCTCGAGTCGCCGTCGAATCCGTTGTGCGAGATCGCCGACATCGAAGCCATCGCCGCGATCGCCCGCGACGCCGGCGCGCCGCTGGCGGTGGACAACGCGTTCTACACGCCGGCGATGCAGCAGCCGCTGCGCTTGGGCGCCGACATCGTGGTGCACAGCGCGACCAAGTACCTCGACGGGCAAGGTCGCTGCGTCGGCGGCGCGCTGGTCACCGACGACGAGAAAATCCACGACGAGTTGTTCGCGATGCTGCGCACCACCGGGCCGTGCATGAGTCCGTTCAACGCGTGGGTGTTCAGCAAGGGACTCGAAACATTGTCGCTGCGGATGCGCCAGCATTGCGACAACGCGCTGCGACTCGCGCGCTACTTGCAGACGCATCGCGCGGTCGAGCGGGTGCATTATCCGGCGCTTGCGTCGCATCCGCAGCACGGCTTGGCGAAGCGGATGGCGCGGCGGCACGGATGCGGCTACGGCGGCGTGGTCTCGTTCGAAGTCGCCGGCAAACGCGCGCAAGCGTGGCGCGTGATCGACGCGGTGCGCCTGCTCTCGGTCACCGCCAACTTAGGCGACGCCAAAACCACCATCACCCACCCGGCATCAACCACCCACGCGCGCATCACCGCCGAACAACGCGCCCGCGCCGGCATCGGCGAAAACCTGATCCGCATCGCCGCCGGGCTGGAGCACATCGACGACTTGATCGCCGACTTGGAGACGGCGTTGGCGCAGGTTTAATTTTGACGGCGCGGCGCGCCGGCGCGCTACGCCGCGGCGTCGAGTTTCGCTATACTCGCGCGGTCAATCTTCGCGCCCAGCAACCGCGCAGCAATCCGCCATGACCGACCTCGCCGCCGACATCAAGTCGATGAAGTTGTATTCGCACATCGACCGCGTGCTCAACGAGTTGGCCGAGATCGGCAAGGACGGCGACGCGCCGCTGAGCGCGGAGGAGTTGAGCGCGTTCGACCAGTTGCACTATCACGGCACCGACGCGGTCGACCGCGCGATCGAGATGATCGGCATCGACCGCGACACGCGCGTGTTGGAGATCGGCTCCGGCTTCGGCGGCCCGGCGCGGCACATCGCGCACAACACGCGCGCGCAGGTCACCGCGCTGGAGTTGCAGCCGGATCAAGACCGGCTGGCGGCGACGCTGACCGCGCGCTGCGGACTGTCGAGTCACCTCGCGCATGTCTGCGGCGACGCGCTCGCGCATGACTGGCGCGGGCAGGCGTTCGACGCCATCGTCAGTTGGCTGACGCTGTATCACATCGCCGACCGCGACCGACTGCTGGCGATCTGCGCCGGATTGCTGCCGGTCGGCGGCGCGGTGTACGCCGAGGACTTGTTCGGCCGGCGCGCGTTCGACGCCGCCGAGCGCGCCGAGTTGGCGAGCGGGTTGTACGCCGGCCATCTGCCCGACTTCGATTCCTATCAAGCGGAGTTCGCGCGCGCCGGCTTCGCGATCGCGCACGCCGAGGACTTGTCGGACGACTGGACGAGATTCACCACCGAGCGGCTGCGCGCCTATCGCGCCGACCGCGCGCGACATGTGCGCGTGCACGGCGCGCCGACTTTCGACGCGCTGGAATCGTTCTATGATTTGGTCAACCGCCATTTCCGCTCCGGCAAACTCGGCGGCATCCGCCTGCTGGCGCGCAAGGCGTAGCGGACGCGCGCCGAGGCGGCGGGGCATTCCGCGCGGCAAAGCGATACACTGACGCCCGCCGTCGCGAAGTCGCCAGTCGCAGCGCGTCGGTGCTAAACGCCGAACACCAAACACCGAACATCAAACATCAAACATCAAACATCAAACATCAAACATCAAACATCAAACATCAAACATCAAACATCAAACATCAAACATCAAACATCAAACGCCGAACATAGAACACAAAACACCGAACGCAAAATTCCAAACACCAACCCATCACCGGAGAACAACATGACCGACCGCAAAGACCAACCCGGGTTCAACGCCAATCGCCGCGGCGCGCTCAAGCGCATCGGCTTGCTTGCCGGCGCCGGCGCGGCGGCGCAGTTCGCGCCCGGCGTCGCGCGCTACGCCCAAGCCGCATCGTCCGAGCCGATCCGCATCGGCGCGCAGATCCACCGCACCGGCATCGGCGCCTCGTATGGACGCTGGTACGAGCGCGTCACCGTCGCCGCGATCGACTTGATCAACCAAGAGGGCGGCATCAACGGCCGGCCGGTGGAGTTGATCGTCGAGGACGACGGCACCGACCCGAAGCGCGGCGCCGAGGTGATGGAGAAGTTCGCCGCGAGGCACAAGGTGGACGTCGCCTACGGCACCTTGTTCTCACACGTGGTGATCGGCTCGGCGCCGCGCGCGGGCGAGTTGAAACTGCCGTATCTGGTGGTGTCCGAAGGCCATCACGTCGCCTCCGGCAAACTCAACCGCTATGTCTTCCAGCCCGGCATCACCGACGTCAAGTCGCAGGTGATCTCGATGGCGCCGTGGATTTCGCGCAACCTCGGCAAGAAGGTGACCATGATCTTCCCCGACTTCGCCTTCGGCCACGACCACCGCGACTATTTCTCCGCCGCGATCGAACAGCAGGGCGGCGAAGTGGTCGGGCTGATCGCGATCCCGCCGACCGAGTCGTCGTTCACCCGCTATTTCCCGCGCATCCCGTCCTCCACCGAAGTGCTGTACCACGTCATGGTCGGTCCCGGCGTGCTGACCTTCGTCAAGGAACTGGGGCAGCACTTCGGCGCCGACCGCCCGCAGATCTTCGGCTTCATCGACTCGCTCGAGGCGGTCGATCTGGCAACGCCGCAACTCGGCTTCCTCGAAGGCACGCATTTCTGGGAGAGTTATCCGCGCTACGCCCAGCCCGACCAAAGCGCGCACGACAAGTTCTATCGCCGCGCGGTCGGCGTCGACGACAACGGCGCCAGCACCGCCGACGCCAAGGACATCTCCACCTACGCGCACATGTTCGGCTGCTGGGAGACCTTGTTCGTGATCAAGCAGGCGATGGAGTTGAGCGGCTATCAAAGCCGCAGCGTGGCCGACAAGCGCAACTTCATCGAGGCGCTGGAGTCGCTCGCCGGCTTCGACGAGGGCCGCGACCATCCGCAAGGCGCGAAGATCTTCAACGGCAAGATCCACCAGAGTTTCGGCCACCAGCGCATCTCCAAGGTGGTCGGCGGACGGCTCGAAGTGGTGCACACCACCGCCATCGAGGACGGCTTGTACCAAGCCGAGGCGGACTACACCAAGATGCCGCTGTAGCCGGCCGACCGCCGCGCGCCCTCGCGCCATCCCCGCGACCGCGCGACCGCCGTTGGACTTCGGCCCGTTCCTGCTCCTCGCCAGCCTCGAAGGGCTGGTGCAAGCGGCAGTGCTGTGCCTGACCGCGGTCGGCTTGTCGCTGGTGTTCGGCGTGATGCGCGTGGTCAACGTCGCCCACGGCGAGTTCTTCATGCTCGGCGCGGTGCTGGCGTGGTGGCTGTCGGGCCTCGCGCCTGCGAGTCCTGCGCTCTGCTTCTTGCTCGCGCTGGCGGTCGCGCCGCCGCGGGTCGGCGCGGTCGCGTTGTGCGCCAACCGCGTCATCCC
>JBPCXC010000160.1:0-6531 GCA_051008875.1 bacterium | reverse complement strand
GGCAGGCACCGGCACCGCCGCGCCGCTCGACGTGACCGAAAGCCGCGTCGGCAGCACCGTCACGGCGAGCTGGACCGCGCCGACCACCGGCCCCGACGGCTTCGCGCCGACCGGCTACGAAGCGTGCGCAGTCCCCTCCGCCGACCTCGCGCGCGCCGACGAAGGCGCTGGCGCCATCATCCTCGGCAGCATCGCCGCCAACTGCGAAGCCGGCAGCGACGCCGTCATCGCTGGCACCGCCCTAGTCGTCGTCGCCACGGCATCGCCCGCAGCCATCACCGGCCTGACCGACGGCACCGACTACGCCGTAGCCGTGCGCGGAACGCACGCCAACGGCAACAGCGACTGGGCCGCGGCATCGCCGACGACGGTGACGCCATCGGACGGCCCGCCGCCGCCGCCGGACCCGAATCTGCCGACGCTGAGAATCTCGGCGGTCAAGACGTCCTACATCGAAAGCCTCGACACGAGCGCGGACTTCACCGTGACCGTCACCAGCGCGCCATCGAGCGATCTGCAATTCACGGTGTGGCTGACCGGCGCGAATGATTTCGTCCTCAGCGCAAACCGCACGCAATCCGTCACCATTACGGCAGGCTCAACCACCGCGACGGCAAGTTTCCCCATCGACGATGACAACATCGGCGATGCCACCGCCACCGCCACCGCCACGATCCAAGGCGTCGATCCAGAGACGTATAACATCGGCTCGCCCGCCACAGCGACCATTATCGACGACGACAGCAACGCGACGCTCCGCGCGCTGACGCTCGACCCCGGCAGTCTCTCGCCCAGATTCACTTCGGGCAACCCGACCTACATCGCGTTCGGCACGGGCGACAGCTTCACGGTCACCCCGGAGACGACCATCAGCGGGGCGACCTACATGATCGCCGTGACAGCAGGACAGGCGACGCTGAGCGGCGAAAACAACAACATGGTGATGCTTGGAGCAGACGCGGCTGGCGGAGCGGGCTCGGATGGCGGAGCGGCGCCCTCGAATGAACCCGTCGAAATCACCATCACCGTCACGGCGACGGACGGCACGACCATGATGGATTACACCGTCACCGTCAGGCGTGGCGGCGGGGCAAACCAAATGGCAGCCGAAATGGCCGCGCCGGCGGTC
Organism: bacterium; assembly: GCA_051008875.1. Taxonomy (GTDB): domain Bacteria; phylum Pseudomonadota; class Gammaproteobacteria; order Arenicellales; family Poriferihabitantaceae; genus JAHRAW01. Next base: position 5,402 of record JBPCXC010000160.1, on the reverse strand, counting down.
GGTGCGGCGATTGCTGAAAGCGTCGCCAGTTCGATCGCCGATCGCATCGACGCGGTCAACGCCGGCGTCGGCGGCAACTTCAACGCCGCTTCGCTGTCCGCCGCGTTCACCCGCCAAGACGCCGAGGCGATGGCGGACGGCGCCAGCCTGAGCGATGTGCTCGGCGACGGCGTCAAGAAGTTGTTGGATGGCAAAATCCACTCGGTCGCGCTCTCCGGCGACGGCGGCGTCACCCGCGGCGGCGGAATGTGGGCCGGCGGCTCGTATCAAAACCTCGGCGGCGACAGCGACGAGGTGGACTGGGACGGCGACTTGTTCAGCCTCCAAGTCGGCGTTGACGCGCGCTTCCCCAGCGGCACGCTCGCCGGCGCGGCGGTGTCGTGGAGCGAAGCCGAATGGGACTATGAGAGCAACGACGCGAGCGGCGCGAAGGGCGAGCAGGAGTTGCGGCTCGGCGGCTTGCACCCGTATGCCGCCTGGCGCGTCGGCGGCGGCGATGTATGGGCGAGCCTCGGCATCGGCCAAGGCGAGTTCGATTCAACGCCCGACGGCGGCGGGGCGAAAAGCTCCGGCGACGTGGACATGACCAGCGCGGCGATCGGCGGCGGCATGGCGATCGGCAGCATCGGCCACGGCGACCTGCGCGTCAAAGGCGCGGCGACGATGGCGAATATGGAAGTGGACTTCGGCATGGACGACGAACTGGCCGACTTCGATGCCGATTCGCGCCGGCTGCGCGCGGTGCTGGAATGGAGCGACAATGTCCCGCTCACCGTCGGCGACTTGCGCCGCGCGTTTGAACTCGGCGCACGACACGACAGCGGCGATGGCCACACCGGCACCGGCGCCGAGATCGGCGCGCAGTTCACCCACGACAACGGCGACGGCATGAACGCGACGCTCAACGCCCGCGCGCTGCTGGCGCACAGCGGCGACTACGACGAATGGGGCGTCAGCGGAACCTTGCGCTTCGCGCCGGGCGCCGACGGCCAAGGCTTGTCATGGCGCGTCGAACCCGGCTTGGGCGTGACCCAAAGCGGCGTCGACCGCCTGTGGAACGAAAGCGCAGCCGAGTTGGCGGCGAATGAGCCCGACGAGTCATTCAACCCGACCGCCACCATGGACAGCGAAATCGGCTACGGCTTGCGCCTCGGCGAAGGCATGCTGACCCCCTACGGCGGAATGCGCCTTTCCAACGGCACCAACGACTACCGCCTCGGCGGACGATACAAACTGCCCGCGCTGCCACTGCTGGAGATGAGCGTAGAGGCATACCGCAAACAATACGACAACAGCGTAGTGTTCAAAGCGGGAATAGAGTGGTGAAGTAAGCGCGAAATGAGCGCGCCCTTCGGGGCGCGCTACGCCGAAATGAACGCGTCCTCCGGGCGCGTTTTTTTTGCCGCCATCGCGCACACCACCCTGATACACGCCCTTCGACTCGCTAACACTCGCGAACGCGAGTGAGGCAAGCCGAAGGCTTGCTTGCGTTCGATGCAAGCAAGAATCCCACGACTTACCCCTATCACCCCACAAAGCGAACGCGTCCCGCGGGTTTGCTTGCACCCACGCATTATCAAAAACGAACGCTTGACATTCCACCTCAAGCACTTTACCCTAACCACTCGATCAACCACCAACAGAGGAAATCAAGAATGATTACCCCCAACTTCAACACCCTCACCGCAACCCAAAATTTGCGTGATTCCGGCATCGCCAACCCGCAAGCGGAAGCAATCGTGCATCAAATCGTCGAAAGCCAAACCGACCTCGCGACCAAGGATGATCTGACTCATTTGGAGGAGAGGATGGCCACCAATTGGAAGACCGACCTCGCGGAGTTGAAATATTCCATCACCATCCGCCTCGGCGCGATGATGGTGGCGACGGCGGGATTGATATTGGCGGGAATGAGCGCGCTGCTCGGGCTGTAAGCCGACCCTCCGACCGCGTCTGATCTTCCTATTCACACCACCCCGCCATCCAACGCCATCACCAGCGCGACGAAGATCGTCGCGCCGAACCAGTTGTTGTTGAGGAAGGCGCGGAAGCAGCCGTCGCGGTCGCGGTTGCGGCATAGGTACTGTTGATACGCCGCCAGCGCCAGCGCGGCGGCGAGGCCGAGGTGGAAGGGCGGTGGCAGGTCGCGTTGCCAGCCGATGATCGTCAGCGCGCCGAGGCAGCACAGGTGCAGCGCGCCGACCGCGAGGTTGTCGCGCGCGCCGAGCAGGATCGCGGTCGACTTGACTCCGATGCGCAGGTCGTCGTCGCGATCGACCATCGCGTATTGGGTGTCGTAGGCGATCGTCCAGGCGAAGTTGGCGAAGAACAGCAGCCACGCCTCGGCCGGCACCGCGCCGCGCAGCGCGGCATACGCCATCGGAATCCCCCACGAGAACGCCACGCCGAGCACCGCTTGGGCGAGATGGGTGAAGCGTTTGGCGAACGGATAGAGCGCGGCGACGCCAAGCGCGAACAGCGACAGCACTTGCGCTTGCGTGTTGAGTTGCAGCACCAGCGCGAGCGCGAGGACGAGCAGCGCGATCAGCAGCGCGATGGCGTGGCGCAGTTGCAGCGCGCCGCTCGCCAATGGACGCGCGCGGGTGCGCTCGACCGCGCCGTCGATGTTGCGGTCGGCGCAGTCGTTGATGACGCAGCCGGCGGCGCGCATCACCATCACGCCGGCGACGAAGACGGCGACGACGAACGCATCCGGCCGCCCGTCGCCGGCCAACCACAACGCCCACAAGGTCGGCCACAGCAACAGCAACGCGCCGATCGGACGGTCGAGCCGCATCAGGCTGATGCAAGCACGGATGCGGCTCGGCGGCGATGTCGCGGGTTGGGGCATGGTGTGGATGTGGGTTGCGATGATGCGAATCAGGATGATACGCGCAAAGGCGACGGCGGGTGGGATGCTGCGAGCGTAGCGAGCGCGCCGCGCCGCAAGTGAGCGCGCCTTTCGGGCGCGCTACGCCAAAGAAAAAACCATCTCCCCCTCATCATTCCCGCAGCCCGCCTGCCGTCATTCCCGCAAAATTCCTCCCCGCCGTCATTCCCGCAGGCTGTTAAGCGAGAATCTCTTTTGCGAAATTGTGCGAGCGTAAGCGAGCCTTTTTGCTTTGCGGGATGGCGGAAAGCAAGCAAGCCTTCGGCTTGCCTCACTTGCTTGCGCAAGTGTGGATTGTTCGTATCGTCCCTGATACTCACCCTACGGGCTCGCTTCGCTCGCGAAAAATCGCTCCAGGCGATTTTTCCCGCTCAACAGACTGCGGGAATGACGGCGAGGGGGAGATGATTGCGGGAGTGACGCCGGTGGTGGCGCACGCAAGCCACGCAACCCCACCCGCATCACACTTCCGCATACGCTTCGCGTGCGCTGACCCAGCGGTCGATCAGTGTGGCGATGTTGCGTTCGGCGGGTGCGTCGTCGTCGCCGCGCGCGCGGCGCAACGCGTCGGCGAGGCGTTCGATCTTCGGCAGCAGCGCGCGGTCGCGCGCGAGGTCGGCGACTTTCATTTGCTGCACGCCGGTCTGGCGCGTGCCGAGCACTTCGCCGGGACCGCGTTGCTCCAAGTCCTTGCCGGCGATCTGGAAGCCGTCGTTGGTGTCGCGCAGGATGCCGAGGCGCTCCTTCGCCAGTTTGCCGAGCGGCGGCTGATACAACAGCACGCAAGTCGCCTGCGCCGCGCCGCGCCCGACTCGTCCGCGCAGTTGATGCAGTTGCGCTAGGCCGAGCCGCTCGGCGTTCTCGATCACCATCAAGTTCGCGGCGGGCACATCGACGCCGACTTCGATCACCGTGGTCGCGACCAGCAGATCGATTTCGCCGCGATGGAATCGGCGCATGATCGCCTCCTTGTCCGCCGCTTTCATCCGTCCGTGAATCAAATCGATGCGCATCTCGGGCAGCAGTTCGCCGAGCGCCGCGCGCGTTTCGGTCGCGGCTTGCGCTTGCAGTTTGTCCGACTCCTCGATCAACGGGCAGACCCAATAGGTTTGCTGACAACTGCGATGAATCGCGCGGACGCGCTCGGCGACTTCATCGCGGCGGCTGTTCGGCAGCGCCACGGTGCGCACCGCCTTGCGCCCCGGCGGCAACTCATCGATGCTGGAGACATCGAGATCGGCGTAGAAGATCATCGCCAACGATCTCGGGATCGGCGTCGCGCTCATGATCAACTGATGCGGCACCGCGCCGTCGCCGTCGCTGTCGTCATTCGCATCGTCGCCGGCCGCGGCTTTGTTGCGCAGCGCGAGTCGTTGGCCGACGCCGAAGCGATGTTGCTCATCGACGATCATCAAGCCGAGGCGATGGAACGCGACGCGCTGCTGGAACAGCGCGTGGGTGCCGATCACCATCTTCGCCTCGCCGCTTTGGATGCGCTGCATCGCTTGCGCGCGCGCCGCCGCCGGCATCTTGCCGGTGAGCCATTCGATGGCGATGCCGAGCGGCTCGAACCACGCCGCGAAAGTCTTGCGATGTTGCTCGGACAGCAGTTCGGTCGGCGCCATCAACGCGCATTGGCAGTCGGCGTCGATCGCGCGCAACGCCGCCGCCGCCGCGACCACGGTCTTGCCGCAGCCGACGTCGCCTTGGATGAGTCGCATGGTCGGCGTCGGCTGCGATAAGTCGGCGAGGATCTCGGCGATCACGCGCCGCTGCGCGTCGGTCAAGTCGAAGCCGAGGCGCGCGCGCAGTCGCTCCCAACTTGGCTTGGAATCGCCGCGCGCGACGACGAACGCCGGCGCGTTGCGCGCGCGATGCTTCTCGCGCAGCCGACTGAGCGCGAGATGATGCGCCAGCAACTCCTCGATCGCCAATCTCTGCTGCGCCGGATGCAGCCCCGCCACCATCGCCGCGGTGTCGGCTTCGGGCGGCGGGCGATGCGCGGTCTGCAGCGCATCGCGCAGCGGCATCAAGCCGAACTTCGCGCGCACCGCCTGCGGAATGCACTCGGCGAGGCCATCGAGTTCCTGCGCCAACGCCTGCTCGACCAGTTTGCGCAAAGTCGCCGCGCCGACGCCTTCGGTGCTCGGATAAATCGGCGTCAGCGACGGCTCGGTCACGTTGTCCGGACGCTGCGCATAGACGCGGTATTCGGGATGGATCATCTCCGCCGCGCGCGCGTTGCGACGGATTTCGCCATAGCATCGAATCCACGAATCGGGCGCGAAGCCGCGTTGTTGCGCCGCGCTGAAATGGAAGAAGCGCAGCGTGATTTCGCCGCTGTCGTCGCGCACGCGCACGCGCAGACTGCGTCGCCGGCCGTATTGAATCTCCGCCGCGACGATTCGCCCGAGCACCAGCGCGTCGCCGGCCGCCGCGTCGATCGGCGTCAAGCGAGTGCGGTCTTGATAGCGATACGGCAGGTGGAACAGCAGGTCGCGCGGATGATGGA
>JBPCXC010000159.1:0-2793 GCA_051008875.1 bacterium | reverse complement strand
GACCTTTCCGCGGTGCGCGACACCGGGCTGTCGGCGGCGGTGGTCGGCGCCGGGCCGGCCGGGCTGGCGTGCGCCGACGTGCTGTCGCGCAACGGCGTCTCGCCGGTGGTGTACGACCGCTACGGCGAGGTCGGCGGCTTGCTGACCTTCGGCATTCCGCCGTTCAAGTTGGAGAAGGAGGTCGTGCTGCGCCGGCGCGCGTTGCTCGAGGACGCCGGCGTGCGCTTTGTGCTGAACACCGAGATCGGCCGCGACTTGCGCTTCGAGCAACTGCTCGACGAATACCCGGCGGTGTTCCTCGGCATGGGCGCGTATGACGCGCTGCGCGGCGGCTTCGACGGCGAGGACTTGCCCGGCGTGGACGCGGCGCTGCCGTATTTGATCGCGAACGCCGAGGCGGTGATGCGCGGCGACGACGCGCCCGACGGCGCGATGAACCTGCGCGGCGAACGCGTCGTCGTGCTCGGCGGCGGCGACACCGCGATGGACTGCGTGCGCACCGCGGTGCGCCAGCAAGCGGCGTCGGTGACTTGCGTGTATCGTCGCGACGAAGAGTCGATGCCAGGCTCGCGCCGCGAAGTCGCGAACGCGCGCGATGAGGGCGTTGAGTTTGTTTGGAATCGCCAGCCGTTGGCGGTGGTTGGCGGCAACGGCGATGACGGTGACGGCGGAAACGGTGATGGCGCAGCGCGCGCGATGCGCGGTGATGGCGCGAGCAGTTCGCGCAGCGACAACGCCGCCAGCGCGACGCGCGCCAACGGCGCAGTGCGCGCAGTGCGACTGGCGCAGACTCGTCCCGGCGCGCCCGACGCCGACGGTCGCCGCGCCGTCGAAGTCGTCGCCGACGGCGCGGAGACATTGCCCGCCGACCGCGTCCTCGTCGCCTTCGGCTTCCGCCCGCGCCCGGCGCCGTGGTTCGACGCCTGCGACATCGCCACCGACGAACTCGGCCGCGTGCGCACCGAAGCCGCGCCGCATCCATTCCAGACCACCAACCCGAAAGTCTTCGCCGGCGGCGACATGGTGCGCGGCGCCGACTTGGTGGTGACCGCAGTGCACGAAGGCCGCCAAGCGGCGCACGGAATGCTGCAAAAACTCGGCGTGATCGAATAGCGCGCGCGTCGGTCGCGGACGGCGTTCGCGTTGCGCGCAACGGCATTGCGCATTCTTTATCTTTGCCGTCATTGCTCGTATCATCCCTGATACTCGCCCTTCGAGCTCGCTACGCTCGCGAAAAAACGCTCCGGGCGTTTTTTTTCCGCAGTTCTCTCCCCCGCCGTTATTTCCATTCTTTTTCTTAGCCGTCATTCCCGCAGTCTTTTAAGCGGGAATCCACACTCGCGCAAGCGAGTGAGGCAAGCCGAAGGCTTGCTTGCCTTTGATGCGCGCGAGAACCGCGCGGCTTATTCACACCACCCGCCAGCGTTCAAATTGCCATCCATGGACGACTGGATTGCTCGTATCATCCTGATACTCGCCCTTCGGGCTCGCTGCGCTCGCGAAAAAACGCTCCGGGCGTTTTTTTCCGGCGCACCTGCCGGAATGACGGCAAGTGAGTCTTTGCCACAATAACGGCGAGGAAAACGACTACAAAACCGACACGATCTATGCTATCTTCCCCCCACTAACCAACCTGGGACCACCCATTTCCGCCTCAACCTTAACCCCCCCCCCCCCCCCCCCCAATATTTAAGTAGCCGCACCCCACGCGCAACCCGCGCCGTCGCGCGACTTCTCGCTGTTCCGCTTTGGCTCATTCCGCTCATCATAATTCTATTCGCCGCGCCGCAGCGGGCATTCGCGCAAACTTGCCCGACGGTCGCCGCCTCGCAGGAGGCGGTTTGTAATTTCGAAGAACTCGGCTTCAGCGTTGCGTCTATCGGTCATCTCGACGGCGCAAGCATACAAATCGCCGAGTCGTTCACCACCGGTGCGGCGACCAATGGGTACAACTTGCAGGAGGTGCGCATAATATCTGCGGCGTTTACCAGTAGAGTTGGCGCGCCGGGTAATTTTGTGGTGGCGATCCACGACCAAGCGAGCAGCGGCGTCGGCGTTCAAATCGGCACGCTGTCCGGCGACAACCCGGTCGCCGTCGCCAGAACGTTCGCCTACACCACCAGCGGAATCCAGCTCGACGCGAACACCGAATATTTCATCGTGCTGAGCGCGCCGAATGCGCCGACCAGCGGCGACAACTACTACAACGCCGGGATCGTCTCATCAACGGCGCAAGCCGGCTCCGACGGCTGGTCTATCCACGATAAGTTGTATGCCAAATCCGGCGCCGCCGATTTTGCGGAGTCTCCCGACAACTTTTCCCTCCACATCGCCATCATCGCCGATGTGAATCCGGCGACGCCGACGGCGAGTTCGGACGCGACGCTGAGCGATCTTTCGCTGAGCGGCGTAATGCTCACGCCCGAATTCACTTCGAGCAACATGTCGTACAGCGCGAGCGTCGGCAACGATGTGGACAGCACAACGATCACCGCAACCGCGACCGACTCCGCCAACGCGACCATCGCCTACGACACGCCGGACGACACCGACGGCGACACCGCCGACGCCGATGTGGAATTGATCGAAGGCGAAAACACGATCACCGTGACCGTAACCGCCGAAGACGGCACGACGAACGACTACACCATCACCGTCACCCGCGCCGCGCCGGATGCGCCGGATGCGCCGGATGCGCCGACACTGCCGACGCTGACCATCGCGGCGGATGCGGCGACCTTCACCGAAGGCACGAACGCGATGGCCGACTTCACCGTGAGCAGCGACCAACCC
>JBPCXC010000158.1:0-1340 GCA_051008875.1 bacterium | reverse complement strand
GCCGATGCCCATCGCCGCGCCGGTCAGCGCGACCACCGCGCCGGGCAGCGCGAAGGCGAGCGAACTGCCGCCAGCGTCGGCGAGCACGCCGGTGACCGCGCCGGCCATCGCCGCGCCGAGGCTGCCGAACACGCCGTTCAACGCCAGCGCCTTGCCCTGGTTGGCGCCGCTGTTGCGGATCACCAGCGGGATGCCGACCGGGTGGTAGATCGCGGCGAACAAGCCGAGCCCGGACAGCGCCAGCAGCAACTCGAACGGACTCGAAGCGAAGCCGGCGGCGAGCGAGCACAGCCCCATGCCGAGGAAGAACACCACCAGCATGCCGCGCGCGCTCCAGCGATCGCCGAGCCAGCCGGCGACGATGGCGAACGCGCCGACCAGCAGCGCGCCGAGCGTCCACAGGTCGAGCAGTTGGTGATACGGCCGCCGCCACTCGACCTCGAGCGACAGCACGATGACGAAATAGAACGCCGTGAACATGTGGAAATAGGCGTGGCCAATCGCCGAATACATCATCACCACGGTTTTTGACATCGAGTTTCGTTGTTGGGTTTGTTGTCGCGGGTGGTTCGTTGCTCGCTTTGTCGAACGCTTCGTTATCTGCTTCGTCGAACGCTTCGTCATTCGCTTCGTTGATCGGATGATCTCGGCGATGATTCGCGACGGCGATTCGTAGCGACGATTCACGGCGATGATTCGCGACGATAATTCGCAGCGACGATTCGCGGCGGCGTTTCGCTTGTCGCGGGTCGTTCGCCGCGCGCTTCGTTGTCCGCTTCGTTGATCGAATGATCGCGACGGTGATTCGCGGCGATGATTCGCGCACTTACTATACTGGAACATCTTCGCCGATGTGCGCCGCGCCGCCGCGCGACTCCCGACACCGCGCCGCGCTGCTCCAACGCGACCGTCCGCTCGCGCAATCGCGCTGAAACCGCGGCGCGAATCGAGTACCCTATCCGCCGCGCATTCGCCCGCTTTTGCCGCAACCATCCATCCAATCCACGCCCGACGACGACGCCATGACCGACTACCGCATCGCCCCGTCCATCCTCGCCGCCGACTTCGCCCGCCTCGGCGACGAGGTCGAGCGCGTGCTCGCCGCCGGCGCCGACTGGGTGCATTTCGACGTGATGGACAACCACTACGTGCCGAACCTGACCATCGGGCCGCTGGTGTGCGAAGCGCTGCGCCGCCACGGCATCGCCGCGCCGATCGACGTGCACTTGATGGTCAAGCCGGTCGATCGCATCATCGGCGACTTCGCCGCCGCCGGCGCGACCTGCATCACCTTCCACCCCGAAGCCTCCGAGCACATCGATCGCTCGCTGCGCCTGATC
>JBPCXC010000157.1:0-8644 GCA_051008875.1 bacterium | reverse complement strand
GCCATACTTGGCGAGTTGGCCGTAGCGGATCTGGTTCATCGCCGCGTTGTTGCCGATCACGGCGAGGTAGGGAGCGCCGAAACGATTGGCAGTCTCCATGTCGAACGCGGTCATGCCGAACGAGCCGTCGCCGTACAAGCACACCACTTCCTTTTGCGGATGCGCGAGTTTCGCCGCCATCGCGAAGCCGGTGCCGACGCCGAGCGAGCCGAGCGCGCCCGGGTCCATCCACTGCCCCGGCGCGCGCGGGCGCACCGCTTGCGCCGAGATGGTGACGATGTCGCCGCCGTCGCCGACATAGATGGTGTCGTCGCCGAGGAACTCGTTGATCTCATAGGCGAGTCGATACGGATGGATCGGATGCTGGTCGGTGGTGAACATCGGCATCAGCCGCTCCAACTTGGCCGCTTCCAGTTGGCGCAACTCTTCGCGCCACGCGCGCCGCGCATCGCGCGCGCTGTTGTCGTTGCCGCCGCGACCGGACGCGGCTTGCGCGCACGCGGCGAGGATCGCGCCGGGGTCGCCCGCCAGCCCGAGATTGATGTCGCGGTTCTTGCCGACGGTGGCGTAGTTCTGATCGATCTGCACCAGCGTCGCCGCCGCCGAGATGCGTTGTCCGTAGCCCATGCGGAAGTCGAACGGCGTGCCGACGATGACGATGACGTCGGCGCGCTTGAACGCGTCCGAGCGGGTGCGGTCGAAGCCGTGCGCGTCGTCGTGCGTCAACATGCCGCGGCTGGCGCCGTTCATGTACGCCGGGATGTCGAACGCGCGCACGAAGTCGATCGCGTCGCGATGCCCGCGGCACGCCCACACCTGCTGGCCGAACAACACCGCCGGGCGTTTCGCTTTGGTCAGGATGTCCGCCAGTCGCTCGATGTCGGCCGGGTCGCCGATGGACTTCACCGAGGCGCGATACGAGCCGAGCTTCGGCACCACCGCGTCCTCGATCGGAATCTCGCGGTCGAGCACATCGCGCGGAATCTCCAAGTACGCCGGGCCGTACGCGCCGGCGAAGCATTCGCGCGCCGCCATGCACACCATGTCGGCGACGCGCTCGGTGGAGAACACGCCGGAGGCGAACTTGGTGATCGGCGTCATCATTTCGACATGCGGCAAGTCCTGCAGCGAGCCCATCTTGTGCTGCGTCAGCGAGCTCTGTCCGCCGATGTGCAGGATCGGACTCTCCGAGCGCAGCGCGGTGGCGACGCCGGTGACCGCGTTGGTGCAGCCGGGACCGGCGGTGGTGACCACGCAGCCGAGTTTGCCGGTCTGGCGCGCGTAGCCGTCGGCGGCGTGCGCGGCGGTCTGCTCGTGGCGCACGTCGACGATGCGGATGCCTTCGTCGAGGCAGCCGTCGTAGATGTCGATGATGTGCCCGCCGCAGAGCGTGAAGATGGTGTCCACGCCCTCGTTCTTCAGCGCCTTGGCGACCAAGCGTCCGCCGGAGATGGCGCGTCCGCTTTGGTCTTTCTTGGCGAGGGTGTCGGTGGCGGTGTCGGCGGTTTGTTTCATTGCGGTCGGTTCGGGATAAGTTTAGTTTAATGAGTCGAATGCGCGCTTAACTTAAGTACGGAACATGCCGGCGCACATGCTCGGCCAGATACATCGCGTGCTCGCGCACCAGGCGCTCGGCGCGCGCCGCGTCGCGCGCCTCGAGCGCTTCGATGATGCGCATGTGGTCGATGATCGATTCCGCCGCGCGGTCGCGCTCGCCGATGGTCTTGCGCCGGATCGCGCGCATATGGATGAACAAGCCGTCGGTGATCTCGATCAGCAACTTGGACTTGCTCAACTGGATCAGCCGCTGGTGGAACTCGATGTTGGTCTTGGAGTACTCGTCGATGTGCGCGCGCGCTTCGTTGCTGTTGTCGAAGGTGGCGAACATGCGGCGCATCGACGCCAGCTCGGCGTCGCTGGCGTGCAGCGTCGCCATGCCCGCCGCCGCGCCCTCGAGCGCCGCCCACACCGCGATGATCTCGAGTATCTCCGCCTTGGTCTTGCGCACGACGAAGGTGCCGCGGCGCGGATACGAGATCACCAGCCCTTCGCGCTCGAGGCAGGAGATTGCCTCGCGCACCGGCGTGCGGCTGACGCCGAGTTCCTCCGCCAGTTGGCGCTCGTCGAGTTTCGGCGGCTCGTGCCCGCTGTAGATGTCCATCTCGGCGATGGCTTCGCGCAAGGCGTGGTACACCGCGTCCTTCAACGCCGGCAGCGCGGCGACCGGCTTGAGTTTAATCACCGGCATCGGCTTCGCCCGGTCGAGTCGCGTTGGTTGCGTTCGGCGACGACGCTTGCGCTTTGCGCGCGCGCATTTTGCGCCACAGCGGATAGGCGATCAGGGCGACCGCGCAGGCGATGCACAGCCCCGAGATCGGCCGCTCGACGAAGGTCAGCATGTCGCCCTGCGAAGCCAGCAGCGACTGGCGCAGCGAGCGCTCCGCCAGCGGACCGAGCACGATGGCGAGCACCGCCGGCGCGACCGGGTAGTTCAGTTTGCGCAGCAGATAGCCGACGATGCCGAACAGGAACATCAGCCAGACGTCGTGCATGGTCTGCGTCGGCGCGTAGCCGCCGACCACGCACAGGATGTAGATGATCGGCGCGAGGATGGTGAACGGCAAGGTCAGCACTTTGACGATCAGCGGGATGAAGGCGAGGTTGATCAGCACCGTCACCAGATTGGCGATATACAGCGAGCCGATCAGCCCCCAGACGAAGTCGGGATGCTCGGTGAACAGCAACGGACCCGGACGCAGCCCCCAGATGATCATGCCGCCGAGCAGGATGGCGGTGGTCGGCGAGCCGGGGATGCCGAGGGTGATCATCGGCAGCATCGAGCCGGTCGAGGCGGCGTTGTTGGCGGCCTCCGGCGCGGCCACGCCAGAGACGTTGCCCTTGCCGAAGGAGTCGGGATCGCGCGAGAAGGTCTTGGCGATGCCGTACGACATCAGCGACGCCGGGGTCGCGCCGGCGGCCGGCAAGGTGCCGACGAAATAGCCGAGCATCGAGCCGAGCGTGGTGGTCTTGATGTACTGCTTGACGTCGCGCAGGTTGTCGAGCAGCGAGCGGAACGACATGGTCACCTTGTGCGCGGTGACTTTGCCGCGGGTGGTCTCGAGCGTCCACAACATTTCGCCGATGCCGTAGATGCCGATCGCCAACACCAGGAAGTTGACGCCGTGCAGAAAGCCGGAGATGTCGCCGAAGATGAGTCGCGGCTGACCGGAGATGATGTCCAACCCGACCGAGGCGAGCACCAAGCCGATGAGGATCGAGAAGATGGTCTTGGGGATGTCGTCGCCGCCGAGTCCGATGAAGGTGGCGAACGCGAGCAGCATCAGCGCGAACTCCTCCGGCGGTCCGAACTTGAGCGCGAACGCCGCCAGCGGTGGTGCGAACAAAGTGAACAACACGACCGAGATGCTGCCGCCGATGAACGACGCCACCGCCGCTGCGGTCAGCGCCTTGTCGGCTTTGCCCGACTGCGCCAGCGGACGGCCGTCGAACACCGTCGCCACCGCGGTGGAAGCGCCGGGAATGCCGAGCGTAATCGAGCTGATCGCGCCGCCGTACATCGCGCCGTAGTAGATCGCGGCTAAGAAGATGATCGCCGCGGTCGGCGGCACCAGGAAGGTGATCGGCAGCAGGATGGCGACGCCGTTGACCGAGCCCAAGCCCGGCATCGCGCCGACCAGCAGCCCGATCGCGCAGCCGAGCACGATCATGCTCAGGTTGACCGGCTGCAGCGCCTCGAGCAAGCCGGCGCCGAGCGGAAGCAGGATCGCCTCCATGTTATCCGCCGCCTCCGCTTGAATAAAACGCGTCGCGGCGATGGTCGTGCGGTTTAGCCGTCATGAGTACATCAAGTCGTAGATCGGATAGAACAGCGGCTCGGTGATCGACTTCGGCAATGGAATCTTCAGCGCCCATTCGAACAGGCAGAACACGAACACCGGCAGCGCGATGGTCAGCGTCGCGGTCAGCGGCCACGAATGGCGGCCGACGAACTTGAGGTAGAACAGCACGAACACGAACAGCGCGGCGTAGATGCCGACCAAGTGGGTCGCGCCGAGCAGGAACAGCAGCGAGCCGGCGGAGACGCCGACCACCGCCAGCCGGTCGCGGCTGAGATACGGCTCGCTCGAGCGCGACTCCGGCGTGGCGCGGCGGAACCAGCGATAGATCGTCGCCAGCGACGCCGCCAGCATTCCGGCGGACAGCCAGAACGGCCACGCGCCGGCGCCGGGACCTTTGCCTTCGACCCAGCCGATGTTGAGTTCGGTGCTCTTCCACATCAAGCCGAGCGCGCACAGCGCGCACAGCGTCGCGATCAGCAGCTCGGCGGTGCGCACCGTCATCGCGCCCTCGCTTGTCTTTTTCCCGCTAGGCTGCGTTGCGCCGCCTCGCTTACTCGGTTGCGTATTTGCATACGCGCCCTCATTCGCTCGTTGCGCGCCTTGCCTATCGAGAAAAATCCTGCGCGAGTCGTCGTTTGTGTTTGCGCTGTCGTGCGCGTTGTCGCCACCGTCACCACCCGCCGTCTTTGCCGCAACGCATCCCCCGCCGTCATTCCCGCAGTCTGTTGAGCGGGAATCCACACTCGCGTTGGCGAGTGATGCAGACCGAAGGACTGCCTCATCGGAAAAAATCCGGCGCGAGTCGTTGCCGTCGTCGTCACCGATTTCGTCGCCGTTTCCGTCACCGACGTCGTCATCGCATCGCGCCGACGATTATTCGCCAGTGATGGCTTTCGCGCCGACCGACTCGATCAAGTCTTTGTGCTTGGCGATTTCGCGCACGTGGTATTGGCTGAGCGCGTTGCCCGCCAGCCACTCCTCGCACGCCAGTCCGTCCTCGACGCAGAACTTCTGCCACTCGGCCGAGTTGAACAGCGTCTCGAACAAGTCGATGTACCACTGCTGCGCGTCCGCCGACATGCCCGGCGGGCCGTTGATCGAGCGCTGCATGTAGTATTCGATGTCGTGCCCCAACTCCTTCGCGGTCGGGATGTCCGGATACGCTGGCAGGCGCGCCGCGGTGAACTGCACCAGCGGCTTGGTGTTGCCGGCGCGGTAGAACTCGTTCTGCTCCGCCGGGTTGTTGACGCTCGAGTCGATGTGGTTGCCGACCAAGTTCTTCGCCACCGTGCCGCCGCCGGGGAACGGGATGTAGGTCACCTTGTAGCCGAAGTGGCTCTCCATCATCGCGGTCAGGATCGAGTCCTCCTGGCCGCTGCCGGTGCCGCCGACCTTCCACTTCTTGCCGGCGCTCTTCACCGCCGCGACATAACTGTCGAGATCGGTGATGTCGTCGCGCTCTTGGTTGACCCACAGCAAAAAGTTGTCCAGCGCCATGCGTCCGATCGGGGTGAACTTGCGCACGTCAACGCCGATGCCTTGCTGGATGATCGGCGTGGTGTAGAAACTGTTCAGCGTCACCAAGACGACATGATCGTCGCCGGCCTTGTCCTGCATGTAGCGCAGCGCCTCGGCGCCCGAGCCGCCGGGCTTGTTGATCGGAATGAACGGCCGCGGCGAGAGGTCTTTCTTTTCGATCAAGCCTTGCAGCAGCCGCGCGATCTGGTCGGCGCCGCCGCCGGTGCCGGCCATGATGATCAGTTCGATCGGCTTCTTCGGCGACCACGCCGACAGCGCCGGCGCCGAGACGCCGAGCGCGAGCGCGGCGGTCGCCGCCAGCCACAGCGCGTTGCGTTTCTGGATGGAATGTTTCATTGAGTTTCCCCGTGGGTGAATGGTTGGTGTCTGTAGTTTTCGTCTGGCATATGGTATGCCAGCGCGCACGATAAGGACTTTTCGCCGGGTTGTAAAGCGTTTTTTTGACGCGCACGCCGTCGGCGGCGGCACGCCAATCAAGCCGCCGCCGCGGGCGGTGCGCTACAATATCGCCCCGCCGTCGCACCACCGCGCGCGGTCGCGACTGCGGCGCTAGCACGTTCCCGCGCCTTCTTTTCGTTCAGGCGTTATGAAAATCGTTGATGTCAAAACCTGGGCGGTCGCCAATCCGCCGCCGTGCTTCGGCGGGCGTTACTTCCTGTTCGTCAAGTTGATCACCGACGGCGGCGTCGAAGGCGTCGGCGAAGTCTATGCCGCCACCTTCGGCGCGCGCACCGTGCTGCGCATGATCGAGGACGTGTGCGCGCGCTTCGTCGTCGGCGCCGATCCGTTCCGCATCGAGCATCTGTGGCGCAACGTCTATGGCAGCGGCTACAACCTGCGCCCGGACGTGTCGCTGCTCGGCGTGCTGAGCGGCATCGAGATCGCCTGCTGGGACATCATCGGCAAGGAGACCGACAAGCCGGTGCACGCGCTGCTCGGCGGGCGCGTGCACGAGCGGCTGCGCACGTACACCTATCTATACCCGCGCGACGGCGACCACGGCGACGCGGTGTATTCCGACCCCGACCTGGCGGCGGCGCGCGCGGCGGAGTATGTCGCGCAAGGCTTCACCGCGGTCAAGTTCGATCCGGCGGGAGCGTATTCGGTGTATGACGGTCGCCAGCCGGCGCTGGCCGATCTCGATCGTTGCGAGTTGTTCGCGCAGCGCATCCGCGAGGCGGTCGGCGCGCGCGCCGACTTGCTGTTCGGCACCCACGGGCAGTTCACCGCCGCCGGCGCGATCCGCCTCGCGCGGCGGCTGGAGCGCTGGGATCCGCTGTGGCTGGAGGAGCCGACGCCGCCGGCGAACCCGCGCGAGATGGCGCGGGTGGCGCGCTGCACCAGCATCCCGATCGCCACCGGCGAGCGGCTGACCACCAAGCACGAGTTCGCTCGCATTCTCGAGTGCCAAGCGGCGTCGATCCTGCAGATGGCGCTCGGTCGCGTCGGCGGCTTGCTCGAGGCGAAGAAGATCGCCGGCATGGCGGAGGCGCATTACGCCCAGATCGCGCCGCACTTATATTGTGGTCCGATCGAAGGCGCCGCCAACATCCAACTCGCCGCGTGCAGCCCGAACTTCCTGATCCTGGAAAGCATCCAAGACTGGAGCGGCTTCCACGCCGAAATCCTGAAGCGCCCGGTGCAATGGCAGGACGGCTACGTCATCCCGCCGACCGAGCCGGGTCTCGGCGTGGAGTTGAACGAAGCGGTCGCCGACGC
Organism: bacterium; assembly: GCA_051008875.1. Classification (GTDB taxonomy): domain Bacteria; phylum Pseudomonadota; class Gammaproteobacteria; order Arenicellales; family Poriferihabitantaceae; genus JAHRAW01. The sequence goes on along the minus strand of JBPCXC010000157.1, from coordinate 1,526 downwards.
CAATCCATACACCGGCGAACGCTTGCATCTGGAGATGAGCGACCAGCCGATTGGATGAGGCGCGTCGATCAACGCGAACCAACGCCAACCCACTTCCACCAACGCAAACCAACCCATGCAATCCAACGACACTTCGCCGATGAAGATCGGCTTCATCGGCCTCGGCAACGTCGGCGCCAAACTCGCCGGCAGTCTGCAGCGCAACGGCTTCGAGTTGCACGTGCGCGATCTCGACGCGGACGCCGCCGCGCCGTTGTTGCGCCGCGGCGCGCGCTGGGCGGACTCGCCGAAGGCGCTCGCCGAGCGCGTCGATATGGTGATCACCTGCCTGCCGTCGCCGGCGGCGAGCGCCGAGGTGATGGAGGCCGCCGACGGCGTCATCGCCGGGCTGTCGGCCGGGCGCATCTGGCTCGAGATGAGCACCACCGACCAAGCCGAAGTCTGCCGCCTCGGCGCGCTGGTCGCGGCGCGCGGCGCAGGTGCGCTCGACGCGCCGGTGTCGGGCGGCTGCCACCGCGCCGCCACCGGCAACATCGCGGTGTTCGCCGGCGGCGCGCGCGACGCCTTCGAGCGCGCCTTGCCGGCGCTGACCACGATGGGACGGCGCGTGCTGCACACCGGCGCGCTCGGCTCGGCCTCGGTGCTCAAGGTGGTGACCAACTACCTCGCCACCGCCAACTTGATCTCGCTGTGCGAGGCGCTGGTCACCTCCAAGGCCGCCGGCATGGACTTGAACACCGCCTACGAAGCGATCCGCATCTCCTCCGGCAACTCGTTCGTGCACGAGACCGAAGGCCAAGTCATCTTGAACGGCAGCCGCGACATCAACTTCACCATGGACTTGGTGCGCAAGGACATCGGCCTGTTCAGCGCGGTCGCCGAGCGCTGCAACGTGCCGCTCGAACTGGCGCCGCTGCTGATCGAAATCTTCGCCGACGGCGAAGCCAAATACGGCGCGCGCGAATGGTCGCCGAACATCATCCGCCGCCTGGAGGACGCCTGCGACCTGCAAGTCCGCGCCCCCGGCTTCCCGGCGCAAATGACCGACGACGAACCGGAAGCGCCCGGCCGGGAAGTGCGAATCAATCGGGAGGCGTGAGTGCGCGCGGTGATTTTATTGCGATGACTTGATCGTGATCGCCGCGAACGCCGTCGCGTGTTGCGCTCGGGTTTGTCGCGTGCAAGTTATCGCGCTGTCGCAACGTAACGCGAATCGCATCAACCACCGTCGCACCAACTATCGCCGCGCAACAATCGCCGCGCCGAGCAGCGCGAGTGCGATCAGCCACAGCAGGCTCCACGCCGGCATGCTCAGTCCGAGCAGCGTCCAGTCCACTTCGGCGCATTCGCCCGAGCCGCGCAGGATCAGCGCGAGCGTCTCCTGCAGCGGGAAGGTGTCGAGCATGAACTCCAGCCCGGGACCGCACGCCGGAACTTGATCCGCCGGCAGGCTCTGCAGATAGACATGCCGCGCCGCGACCGTCGCGCCGAGCGTCGCCGCGACGACGATCAGCGCGCCATATGCC
>JBPCXC010000156.1:0-4849 GCA_051008875.1 bacterium | reverse complement strand
GCGTATCAGGGACGATACGCGCAATGACGGCCTAGGGGGAGGAGCGCGGGAATGACGGCGGGGGGCTGCGGGAATCCAGCCCGGCCTTTTGTGGTGCGAGCGTAAGCGAGCCTCTTATGCTTTGTGGCGGCGGGCGGCGGCGGTGGGTGGTATAGATTTGGATCATGGTCGCGGCGCGGCGGTCGGCGGCAACGCGATCGCGCGGCGGTTTTGGTGCGCGCGAAACGCTGCGTGCGTCGGCGTCGCCCGAAGACGGCGCATCGGCGGCGGTATAGAAACGGTATCCCGCTGCGGTTGTCCGCTACACCATGCTGGGATACCATCGCCGCACCATTAACCTTCGGAGAAACTTATGAAATCTATCAACAACAAAACGGTTCAACCAATCGCCGTCCGACGAATGGCCGCGGCGGTCGCGCTTGCGTTTTCGCTGGCGTATGCCAACGCCAACGCCAACGCCGCCGACTGCGGCTCGGACGACGTGATCGTCATTCCGACGCACAACTGGTCGAGCCAGATCGTGATGTCGCATGTGGTCGGCCAACTGTTCGAGAAGATCGGCTGCAACGTCGAATACACCTCGACCGACAGCCAAGCCGTGTACGAATCGGTGCGCATCGGCGACGCGACCATCGAGGTCGAGGTGTGGGAAGGCGCGTTCGCGACTTCGTTCAACAAGGCGCTCGACAAGGGCGGCATCCTCGACGCCGGCACGCACGCGGCGATCACGCGCGAGGAATGGTGGTATCCGACCTATGTCGAGGAGCATTGCCCGGGACTGCCCGACTGGCAGGCGCTGGCGGGCTGCGCGGCGAAGTTCGCGCGTCCCGATTCCGGCGGCAAGGGCGTGTATGTGGACGGTCCGGTGGACTGGCTGCACGACCACGCGCGCATCGGCGCGCTGGGCATGAACTTCACCCAGATCAACGTCGGCAGCGCCGCGGCGCTGTGGGCGGAACTCGAGGCGGCGAACAAGAAGAACGAGCCGATCGTGATGTTCAACTGGTCGCCGAACTTCACCGACGCGCTATACGGCGGCAGTTTCATCGAGTTCCCGACCTTCCACGAGAAGTGCAAGACCGACGCCGCCTGGGGAGTCAACGCGGAGGCGACCAACGACTGCGGCAGCCCGGCCGGCGGCTACCTGAAGAAAGCCGCGTGGCACGGCATGCCGACGCAATGGCCGGCGGCGTACAAGGCGCTGACGCGGATGAGTTTCACCACCAACCAGATCGGCGCGATGGCAGTGTTCGTGGATGTCGATGAGATGGAGCACGAAGAGGCCGCGGCGCGTTGGATCGAGGAGAACGAGGCGGTGTGGAATCCGTGGCTGTATGCGTCGCAATAACGTTGCGACGAACAACGACGGCGACAATAACCACGGCAGCGATATGCTGAAGACATAGCCTGCGATGCCGCCATCGGGATGCCTGATGGTGGCGTTTTTTTTGCCGCTGGCGAATAATAGCCGGCGCGCCGACGCTGGCGCCGAATCCCCCGCGCTTGAAACCAGCCCCGCCCTCGCCATCGACCATGTCGCAGCCCGTCATCCGCTGCCGCTCGCTGTATAAGGTGTTCGGCCTCGCCGACGACGAGTTGGCGATCGATTCGCGCGGCGTGATCGCGCCCGAGTTGCTCGCGCGCGACGGCGTGGTGGCGGCGGTGGACGATGTCTCGCTCAGCGTCGAGCGCGGCGAGATTTTGGTGGTGATGGGGCTGTCCGGCTCGGGCAAATCAACCTTGGTGCGCTGCTTGTCGCGGCTGGTCGAGCCGTCCGCCGGCGCGATCGAGATCGAGGGCGCCGACTTGCTGGCGATGTCGGAGCGCGAGTTGATCGAACTGCGCCGCAGCAAGATGGGCATGGTGTTCCAAAACTTCGCCTTGCTGCCGCATCGCACCGTGCTGGAGAACATCGCCTTCCCGCTGCAGATGCGCGGCATGAATCGCGCGCGCTATGTCGAACGCGCGCACGCGATGATCGCGCTGGTCGGACTCGACGGCAAGGACAACAACTTCCCGCGCGAGTTGTCCGGCGGGCAGCAGCAGCGCGTCGGCATCGCGCGCTCGCTGGCGATCGAGCCGGACATCTGGTTCCTCGACGAGCCGTTCTCGGCGCTCGACCCGCTGATCCGCAAGGAGATGCAGGACGAGTTCCTGCGCCTGCAGTCGCTGCTCAACAAGACCATCGTGTTCATCACCCACGACTTCGACGAAGCGCTCAAACTCGCCGACCGCATCGCCATCATGTTCCACGGCAGACTCGAACAAGTCGGTCGCCCCGGCGACATCGTGCTGCATCCGGCGACCGACTACGTGCGCAAGTTCACCGGCGACGTGCCGCGCGAAAAAGTGTTGAGCGCCGGCTCGATCATGCACGCGCGCGCCGACGATGCGCCGCTCGCCGAGCGCGCGGTGCAAGCCGACGACCGCATCGACTCGATCGCCGAATATGTACTCGCGCAAGACCACCCGGTGGCGGTGGTGGACGCGCGCGGCGAAGTGGTCGGCGTGCTGCATCAAAACCACGTGCTGCGCATCTTGTTCCCGTCGTCGTCGTCGGAGTCATCGTCGGGGGCGTCATCGCCGCCGACGTCGGCGTCGCGATGATCTCGACGCCGACGTGGCTGGCGAACGGCGTGGCGCCGCGCCGGCGCGCCGCGGCTTGCCTCGCGCTCGGCGCGCTGGTCGCGCTGCTGACCCTCGGCAAGGGCGTCGGCTGGATGCCGGCGTTGCTCGACGAACTGCCGCAGCATCTCGAGAAGAGCAGCATCGACACCCTCGGCGACGCCAGCCGGCAAAGGTACACCGAACTGCTGCCGATCGACTTGGCGCTCGACCGCGCGTTCTATTTCCTGCTCGACGATCTCGGCTTTTCCACCGTCACCCGATTCATCTCGCGCAGCATCAAAGAACTGATCAACTTGTTCGACAACCTGCTGCGCGGCGGCAACAAAGGTCTCGGCCTCGACGCGCCGCCGTGGAGCGCGTTGCTCGCGATCGCGATGGTGCTCGGCTACGCGCTGCGCGGCTGGCGGCTGTCGCTGCTGTGCGGCGGCACGATGATGTATTGCGCGTTGTTCGGGCTGTGGAAGTTCACCATGCAGACCCTCGCGCTGCTGGCGGCGGCGGTGCCGATCTCGATCGTCATCGGACTTAGCCTCGGCATCCTCGCGCATCGGCGCAAGTGGCTCGAGCGCGCGCTCCTTCCACTGATGAGCGTGGCGCAGACGCTACCGCATTTCGCGTACTTGATTCCGGTGGTGGTGTTCTTCGGCATCGGCCACCAGACCGGCGTGATCGCGACCATCATCTTCGCGGTGCCGCCGATGGTGCGCCTGACGCTGCTCGGCTTGCGCAAGGTCTCGCCGGAGATCGTCGAAGCCGGCAAGATGGCCGGCTGCACCAACCGGCAGTTGCTGACCCGCGTGCAGTTGCCGAGCGCGCGCAACGAAATCCTGCTCGGGGTCAATCAAGTCATCATGCAATGCTTGGCGATGGTGGTCATCGCCGCGTTCATCGGCGCCTCCGGACTCGGCTATCGGCTGCTGCATAAACTGCAGTCGCTGAAGATCGGCCAGTCGCTGGAGATCGGCGTCGCCATCGTGCTGCTGGCGGTGGTGCTCGACAGTTTGTCGCGCGCGTGGGCGCAGAAGAAGCGCGACTACACCGCCGACCTGCCCCTTCACGTACGCTTCAAGTACCCGCTGCTGATGATCGCCCTCGCGCTGGTCGCGAGCGCGGCGTCGCAGTACTTCCCGGTGCTCGAAAAAATGCCGCGCGACCTCGCCATCTCCTACGCCAAAACTTGGGACGCGCTGGTCGACTGGATCGTGATCAACTGGTCGGACGGGCTGGACTCGTTCCGTTATTTCCTGCTGCTAAACATCCTCACGCCATTGCGCGACGCGCTGCTGTATATGCCGTACAGCGCGGTGATGGCGGCGGTCGGCGGGCTCGGTCTGATCCTCGGCGGCTGGCGCTCGGCGCTGCTGGTCGCCGGCTTGTTCGCCTTCGTCGCGCTCGCCGGCTGGTGGGACCGCGCGATGATCACCGCCTACATGGTCATCTTCGCGACCTTCATCTGCGTCGTCATCGGCGTGCCGCTCGGCGTGTGGAGCGCGATGAACGAACGGCGCGCCAAGCGCGCGCTGTTCTGGTGCGACACCTTGCAGACCTTCCCGTCGTTCATCTACATCCTGCCGGTCATCATGCTGTTCCAAGTCAACGACCTGTCGGCGATCCTCGCGGTCATCGTCTATGCCATCATCCCGTCGGTGCGCTACGCGGTCGAAGGCGTGCGCGGCGTGCCGCCGGCGTTGCACGAAGCGTGCACGATGGCCGGCTGCAACCGATGGCAGCGACTGATCCATCTGCAGTTGCCGGTCGCGATTCCGCATCTGATGCTCGGCGTCAACCAGACCATCATGTTCGCCTTCTCGATGGTCATCATCGCCGCCTTCGTCGGCACCATCGACCTCGGCCAGCAGATCTTCAAGGCGCTGTCGGAGACCAACATCGGCAAGGGCGTGGTGCTCGGGCTGTGCGTCTCGTGCATGGCGCTGGCGGTCGATCACTTGGTGACGCGTTGGTCGCGCGAACGCCAGCGACTGCTCGGGCTGGACTAACCATGCGCGCCTATCTGCCGCTGCTCGGCTTCGCGTTGTTCATCGCCGCGACGCTGCTCGCCACCGCCGCCGACCGTCGCCGCCAACTCGCCACCATCGCGCGCAAGTTCGACTTCGGTGCGACGAATCATCGCAAACGCACGCGACGCGCGGCGACGATTCAACGCGTCGTGTTGTGGTTAATCGCGCTGACTTTGGCGTTGTATGTTTGGACATACCAACGA
>JBPCXC010000155.1:0-2362 GCA_051008875.1 bacterium | reverse complement strand
GCGCTCGACCAGCCCCGGTCCGCCGCCGACCGCCTCCACCGTCAGCCCGCCCCAGAAGGTGAACTTGCCGTCCACTTCGAACGCTTGGCGTCCCCAGATCGGCGCCCAGCGCACGCCCTGCTCGCGCAGCCAGCGCATCGCGTCGTAACTGCCGCGCACCAGCGTCTCCGCCAAGTCGGGGTCGCAGCGATATTGCGTGATGCGTCCCAAGTCGTCGAAGAATCGCTGCGCCGGATACGCGCCGAAGTCGGTGCGCGCGATTTCGGCGTCGGTCAAGTCGGGCATCAACGCGCGCAAGTCGGCGACGCCGTCATAGACGCAACGGAACGCGCCGGCGGTGAAGCGGCTGTTGCCGCCGGACTCGTCGCGCCCGGCGCATTCGAGCACGGTGACCTTCGCGCCCCGCTCCGCCGCCGACAACGCGGCGCACAACGCGGCATTGCCGGCGCCGACGACAATCACATCGGCGGTGGGTGAGTTGGAGTTGGTCATTCAGTACGGTGGTGATTGCGGCGCGTTATTTTATAAAATTTCGCGCGGGTTTTGGTGGTGGTGGCGTGAACAAACTCCGCGAACGCACCCGCACTTGCGCCTCGTTTGCATATAGAATGACCCTCCCAAAAGTCGAGGATCGGCTATGTCGCCGGATGCTCCGCCTGTGCGAAGACGAAGACGCAGACCTGTCGGTGGTGCGGGCGGGGCGGCGGATGCGACGGCGGGCGCGGGCGCGGGTGGAGAGGCGCCGTTGTGGCGCGGGTTGGAGGGCGGGCGGTTTAGGCCGTTGCGCGACGGCGAGGTGGAGGCGGTGCACGAGGCGGTGCTCGAGTTGCTGGAGAATCTCGGCTTGAGCGCGGCCAGCGAGGCGATGATCGAGCGCGTCACGCATCGCGGCGGGCGGCTCGACGACGACGGGCGGCTGCTGTTTCCACGCGCGTTGGTGGGCGAGACATTGGCCGACGCGCGGCGCAGCGTGCGCTTGCACGGGCAAGGCGACGACCACGACATTGACTTGGGCGGCGCGCGCGCGCACACCAGTTCCGGCGGCGCCGCGCCGAGTCTGCTGGACGCCGACAGCGGGCAGTATCGCGCCGCCACCGCGAAAGACTTGTTCGACGCCGCGCGGCTGGTCGATGCGCTCGACAACATCCATCATTTCAGTAGATCGCTGGTGGTCGCCGACGCGCCGGACAACTTCGCGCTGGACATCAACACCGCCTACGCCTGTCTCGCCGGCACCGCCAAGCCGGTGGCGATGAGCGTGTCCGAGCCGGCGCATGTCGGCGCCATCGCCGACTTGTGCTATCGCGTCGCCGGCGGCGAGGACGCGTTCCGCGCGGCGCCGTTCATGACCATCCTGGTGTGCCACGTGGTGCCGCCGATGCGCTTCGCCGCCGACGCCTGCGTCGCGCTGGAGGCCGCCATCGCCGCCGGCTTCCCGGTGCAACTCATCTCCGCCGGCCAAGCCGGCGCGACCAGCCCGGCGAGCATCGCCGGCTCGCTCGCCCAAGCCATCGCCGAGACCCTCGCCGGCTTGGTCTGCGCGCGGCTGGTGGACGCCGACGCCAAGGTCATCTTCGCGCCCAAGCCGCTGGTCGCCGACCTGCGCACCGGCGCGATGTCAGGCGGCGGCGGCGAGCAGGCGATCTTGATGGCGGCGGCGGCGCAGATGGGCCGGTTCTACGACTTGCCGACCTCGTCGATCGCCGGCATCACCGACTCCAAGTTGCCCGACGCGCAGCACGGCTACGAGAAGAATCTCGCGGTCAGCCTCGCGCTGCACGCCGGCTCGAACTTGGTCACCCAAGCCTGCGGCATGCAGGCGAGCCTGCTCGGCGCGTCGCTCGAGAGTTATGTGGTGGACAACGACATGCTCGGCGCGATTTTGCGCTCGGTGCGCGGCGTCGAGGTCAACGCCGAGACCCTCGCCGCCGACGTCATCGCCGAAGTGTGCCGCGGCGAAGGGCATTACCTCGGCCACCCGCAAACTTATGCGCGGATGAAGCGCGACTATGTCTATCCGCAAGTCGGCGACCGCCGCACGCCGGCGCAATGGCAAGAGGAAGGCTCGCACGACATGCTGACCCGCGCGCGCGCCGAGGTGCGCCGCATCCTCGACCAACCGCGGCCGCGCCATCTGGCCGACGATGTGGATGCGTATATCCGCGCGAAGTACCCGGTGATCTTGTCGCGCGCGCAGATGGATCGGGGTGGATGAGTGCATTGCGCCAACGGCAAGTGAGCGCGCTCGCAGAGCGCACTACGCCAATGGAATGGATGTCACCACCGCCGTCGTTCTCGCAAGAATCTCCCCTGCCGTCATTCCGGCTTGGAAGCCGGAATGACGGCGGGGTGGTGTCAGCAA
>JBPCXC010000154.1:0-2960 GCA_051008875.1 bacterium | reverse complement strand
GCTGCCGAAGCCGCGGATCTCGATGCGCTCGCCCGCCGCCAGCGCCGCCGCCATGCGCTCGAGCAAACTATTGACCGCGAGTTCGACGTCCTGATCCGACAGATGCGGCTGCTCGGTGGTGATGTCGGCGATGAGTTCGGATTTGGCCAGCGCCATCTGGTTGGTCTTGCTGGAGTCGGTCTTGCTGGGGTCGGTCGCCATCGTTTCAATCCAAACGCAATCTTACAATTTCGCCGTTTCGTCGTCCCAAGAGGGTGCGCGGCTACGCGCAAGGCGCTCGTGCCGCGCCGCACGCCATCTCAGGACGATGCTTGCTTGTCCAGTTGCGCCTTGAGTTTGTCGCCCAGTTTAGCGCCCTCGAGGCTGGCGTCGCGCGCGTATTCCTGCGCCGCTTCGCCTTCCATCTCGGTCTCGCGCACCTTGATCGACAGCGAGATGCGCCGGTCCTTGCGCTCGATGCTGGTGATCTTAGCCTCGATCGAGTCGCCCGCGCCAAGCGCCGAGCGCGCGTCCTCGACGCGGTCGCGGGATATCTCCGAGACACGCAGATAGCCCTGCACCTGCGGCGAGAGATCGACCGTGGCGCCTTTGGCGGTGACTTCGCTGACCGTGCCGGCGACCGTGCTGCCTTTGCCGTTGGCGGCGATGTAGGCGACGAACGGGTCTTCGGTCGCTTGCTTCAGCCCGAGCGAGATGCGCTCGCGGTCGGCGTCCACCGCCAGCACCACCACGCTCAAACTGTCGCCTTTCTTGTAGTCGGTGACCACTTCCTCGCCCGGGCGGCTCCACGACAGATCGGACAGATGCACCAGCCCGTCGATGCCGCCGTCGACGCCGATGAAGATGCCGAAGTCGGTGATCGAGCGGATGTTGCCGGAGATGACGTCGCCTTTTTTGTGCAGCGCGGCGAACTCGTCCCACGGATTGGGCTTGCATTGCTTTATGCCAAGCGAGATGCGCCGCCGCTCGGGATCGACGTCGAGCACCATCAACTCGACCTCGTCGCCGATGCGACAGATCTTGCCGGGGTGGATGTTCTTGTTGGTCCAGTCCATCTCGGACAGATGCACCAGCCCTTCGACGCCGTCCTCGAGTTCGACGAAGGCGCCGTAGTCGGTCAGGTTGGTGACCTTGCCGAACAGCCGCGACTTGACCGGATAGCGGCGCGCCAAGTCGAGCCACGGGTCTTCGCCGAGTTGCTTCAGCCCGAGCGAGACGCGGCATTGCTCGCGGTCGAACTTGAGCACGCGGGTCTCGATCGAGTCGCCGACGTTGAGCACCTCGGACGGATGCTTGACCCGCTTCCACGCCATGTCGGTGATGTGCAGCAGCCCGTCCAAGCCGCCGAGATTGACGAACGCGCCGTAGTCGGTCAGGTTCTTGACCACGCCGGTGATGACCATGCCCTCCTCGAGATTGTCGAGCAGTTTCTCGCGCTCCTCGTTGAGTTTGTTCTCGACGATGGCGCGGCGCGAGACCACGATGTTGTTGCGCTGCTGATCGAGTTTGATGATCTTGAAGTCGAGTTCGCGCCCTTCGATGCAGTCGGCGTCCTTGACCGGCCACACGTCCACCAGCGAGCCCGGCAGGAACGCGCGCAGGCTGTTGATGTCAACTGTGAAGCCGCCCTTGACCTTGCCGGTGATGGTGCCGACCACCACTTCGCCGTCCTCGTGCGCCTTCGACAAGTCGGCCCAGGCGCGCCCGCGCATCGCCCGCTCGCGCGACATGCGGGTGTTGCCGTAGCCGTCCTCGACCGCCTCCAGCGTGACCTCGACTTGGTCGCCGACCTGTACCGTCAGCGCGCCCGCCGAGTTCTTGAACTCCGACGCCGGAATCTCCGCGTCCGACTTCAACCCGGCGCTGACGATCACGTAATCGTCGTTCGCCTCGACCACCTCGCCGATGATCAACTCGCCGGGGCGCATGATCACGCCGGCGAGACTCTCTTCCAGTAATGCCGCAAAATTCTCTGTCATAGTTGAAATAGCCCCGATCAAGCCGTGCCAGCGATACGCGATTGATGCGATCGACATGCGCGGCGGGAATCGCGCGGGCGCCTCTTTGTGTGAATCTATCTGGTTAATGTTAAAGCGCCGACGACATCAATCTCGAATTTCGAATCTCGAATCGCCGCGCTCGCGGAACTTCTCAAGCCGACCCGATTCGACCTCAAACCGGATAGGCGCGGTGCACCAACTCGAGCGCCGCTTCGATCGCCTCGTCGATGGACAACTCGGTGGTGTCCAGCGCGGTTGCGCCCTCGGCGCGCCGCAACGGCGAGACCGAGCGGCGCGAATCGCGTTCGTCGCGCTCGGCGATCTCCTTGAAAAGCCGTGTGATGTTAACATCGAATCCCTTTTCCTTCAACTGCTTGAAACGCCTTTTTGCGCGCGCCTGCGCGCTGGCGGTGAGGAAAATCTTGCACTTCGCGCGCGGGAACACCACCGTGCCCATGTCGCGCCCGTCGGCGACCAGTCCCGGTGGACGGGCGCAGGCGCGCTGCCACACCAGCAACTCGGCGCGCACCTCGGGCAGCGGCGCGATGCGCGAGGCGCGCTCGCCGGCTTGTTCGCTGCGGATCTCGCGGTCGATGCGCTCGTCGCCGAGGAACACCGCGCCGTCGCGGAACGACAGCGTAAGGGCGCGCGCCAACTCGGCGAGCGCGGCGACGTCCGACAACGCGACGCCGGCGCGTTGCGCGAGCAGACCGAGCGCGCGATACAACGCGCCGCTGTCGAGATAATGCCAGTCCAACCGCCGCGCCAACGCCTGCGCGATGGTGCCTTTGCCCGAGCCGCTGGGACCGTCCACCGCGACCACCGGCGCATCGGACGCATCGGCTTCGGTTTCGACCGGCGGCATCATCACTATTAAGCGGCGCGCAAACGCAGCCCGGCGTCGGCGGCGACTTGGTGGAACTGCGGGAACGAGGTCGCGATGTTGTCGCAGTCGGCGAC
>JBPCXC010000153.1:0-3652 GCA_051008875.1 bacterium | reverse complement strand
GCCGATCAAGCCGGGGATGTCGGCGATGACGAAACCATCGGCGCCGTGCGAACCGCGCGCGCCGCCGACATCCACCACGCCGAGATACGGATGCAACGTGGTGAACGGGTAGTCGGCGACTCGCGGGCGCGCGCGCGAGACGCGGCGGATGAAGGTTGACTTGCCGGCGTTCGACAGGCCGAGCAGGCCGACGTCGGCGAGCACGCGCAACTCGAGTTTGACTTCGCGTTCATCGCCGCTCGCGCCCGGCGTGGTCTTGCGCGGCGCGCGGTTGGTGCTGGACTTGAAGGCGGCGTTGCCGCGTCCGCCGCGCCCGCCGCGGGCGAGCAGCAGGCGTTCGCCGTGCGCGACCACATCGCCGATGCGCTCGTCGGTGTGCGCGTCGGTGACGATCGTGCCCGGCGGCGCCTTGACCGCGAGGTCGCCGCCGCCACCGCCGCACTTGTCGCGTCCGCCGCCGCCGCGTCCGCTTTGCGCGCGATACAAGCGGGTGCAGCGGAAGTCGGCGAGCGTGTTCAGCGCGCGGTCGGCGACCAGATAGACGCTGCCGCCGTCGCCGCCGTCGCCGCCGTCGGGGCCGCCTTTGGGACGATGCCGCTCGCGCAGGAAACTCAAGCAGCCGTTGCCGCCGCGACCGGCGACCACGCGGATGATTGCTTCGTCAACGAATTTCATGTCGATGGATCAGTTTGCCGCGGCGCATAAAAAAACCCCGCTTTGGCGCAAAGCGAGGTCTTGGCATCGAAGTTCCGAGGATTATTCGGCGACGATACTGACCGTCTTGCGCTTCTTCGCGCCTTTGACTTCGAACAGCACCGTGCCCGGAGCGGTCGCGAACAGCGTGTAGTCGCGCCCGGCGCGGACATTGCCGCCCGGATGGAAGGTGCTGCCGCGCTGGCGCACCAAGATGTTGCCGGCGAGCACGCGCTCGCCGCCGAACTTCTTCACGCCCAAGCGCTTGGACGCCGAGTCGCGGCCGTTGCGGGAACTTCCGCCTGCTTTCTTATGCGCCATCGTCTTCTCCCGTATGCGGTTCAGTATGCGGTTGGATTGGTATGCGGTTGCGTGCGCGCATCACGCGCCGACGGAGTCGCCGATCGCGGTGATCTCGATTTCGGTGTAGGCTTGGCGATGCCCCAGCGTGCGGCGGGAGTCCTTGCGCCGCTTCATGCTGAACACGCGAATCTTCCGCCCGCGCCCATGGCCAAGCACCGTGGCCGACACCGCCGCCATCGCCTCCGCGCCGAGGGCGATGCCATCGTCGCCGGCGACCATCAGCACCCGCGAAAGCGCGACCGAATCGCCCTCGACCGCGGCCAACCGCTCGACCTTAAGCCGGTCGCCGACCGCGACTTTGTACTGCTTGCCACCAGTTTCAATCACTGCGTACATCGAGCGAATCCGCCAATTCGGTTGAGTTTCGGTTGAGTTTCGGCCGATTCCAGCCCAATCCCGGCACCCGCGCACCGCGAGGCCAACGCCAAAGTATATCCGCCCGCACGCCCGTCGTCAACACTGGAACACACTCCCTGAAGTCCGATTTCCACAAGCGCAACGAGCCCGCAGGGCGCGCATCAGGATGATATGCGCAAATCCCGATCCAGCCAACATCACCCCCGCACCGCCCCGGCGGCGGTTATATGCCGATTCCAGCGCTCACCCCCACCCCCGCCATTCCCGCGATCTTCTCGGCGGAAGTCCATTATTCCCCATTGGCGCAAGCCGGACGCAATCACCAGGTCAGACTTGCGCGCAGCAGCACGCCGTGCTCGTCCTCGCCGGCGTCGCGCTGTTTGCGATACGCCTCCAGCCCCATCTTCAGCGAAGTCCAGTCGAGTCGGTATCGTCCGCCGAAGCGATAATCGCGCCCGCCGACCGCCAGCCGCAAGCCGCCATACCTCTGGCGCACTGCCACAATGAGCCGTGCTATACCTGCATCTGGATTCCCGCCTACAGACTGCGAGAATAACGGTGGGGTTAGCGCGAAAGAACGCGCCGAAACGATTCCCCGCAAGCGCAGCGAGACCGCAGGGCACGTATCAGAGATGATACGTGCAATCATAAACAATACGCGTAGCCCCACCCCACCGCCCTCAATGACCACCAACCAACGCATCGGCTACCTCAGCGCAGTGCTCGCATTCGCCGCGTGGGGATTCTATCCGCTGTTCTTCAAGCAACTCGCCGGCTTCGACATCGCCGATGTGGTTGCGCATCGCATCTTATGGTCGTTCGTGCTGTTGCTGATCGGCTTTGTCGCGACTTCGCGTTTGCGTCAAGCGTTGCGTTATCTGCGCGAGTTGCGTTGCTTGCGCAATGTTGCGCTGTCCACGGTGCTGCTGTCGATCAACTGGGCGTGCTTCGTGCACGCGATCAACACCGACCGCGTGCTGGAGTCGAGTCTCGGTTATTTCCTGCTGCCGGTGGTCAACGCGATCTTCGGCGTGGTGTTCTTCAAGGAGCGCTTGAACCGGCTGAAGACCGCCGCGGTGGTGGTCGCCGGCGGCGGCATGGCGATGGTGTTCATCGTCGCCGAGATCGTGCCGCTGCTGTCGCTCGCGCTGGCGCTGAGTTTCGGCGCGTATGGCATGATGCGCAAGCGATCCGATCTCGATTCCGCCACTGGCTTGTTCTTGGAAACACTCGCGCTGTGCCCGTTCGCGCTCGCCTATGTGCTGCTCGCCGGCGCCGACATGACCTCTCGCGGCGCCAGCGGCGCGGTCTTGCTGATGCTCTCCGGCGCGGTCACGATCTTCCCGTTGTTCGCGATGGTGATCGCAGCGCGGCGGATCGAGTTCAACGTGCTCGGCTTCCTGCAATACCTGACACCGATCGGCCATTTCCTGATCGCGGTGCTGGTGTACGACGAAGCCATCAGCCTCGGCTACGGCCTCGCGTTCGCCACCACTTGGGTCGCGATCGCGCTATACAGCGCAGGCTTGATCGGCTCGCGCAAAACCGAATCCATTCACCCACGACAATCGGAGTCATCATGATCTATCGCACCCTGGAGCAAGTCCAAGCATCAAAGTTCGATGTGGACTTCGGCAACGGCCGCAGCCGAAGATTCCTGACCGAGCGCGACCACATGGGATTCACCCTGACCGACACCGTGATCAACGCTGGCAGCGAAAGCGAGTTGCAGTACGCGCGCCATTTGGAGGCATGCTATTGCCTCTCCGGCGACGGCGAGTTGCAAGTCGGCGAACGCGTCTATGCGCTCGAGCCGGGCGTGCTATACGCGCCGAACGAACACGACCGCCACATCGTGCGGGCGAAGACCGAGTTGCGCTTCGTCTGCGTATTCCTGCCCGCGCTAAGCGGCGACGAACGACACTCGGCCGGCGCAGGCGCGTCCGGGTATTAAGATTCCCGCCATTAAGAGCGCGGGAAAAAACGCCCCCCCTGCCGTGATTCCCGCAGAAACCCTCCCCTAGGCCGTCATTCCCGCAGTCTGTTAAGCGGGAATCCACACTCGCGAACGCGAGTGAGGCAAGCCGAAGGCTTGCTTGCCTTTGGTGTGAACGATGATCGCGCGGCGGGCGCGCTCACTTCGCGCTTACGAGCGTGCTCGCTTCACCAAGTTATTCCGGCTTGGAGCAAGACGCCGTTCTCGTTCTCGTTGCGTTGCTTGCGGTATGCCTCCACGCCC
>JBPCXC010000152.1:0-2544 GCA_051008875.1 bacterium | reverse complement strand
TTCGAGCGGCGGGAACTCTATCGCGCGCGCGGCGGCGAGGTCGGCGACTAACGCCGCTTCGCCGCCGGAGCAACTCATCGAATCGATGCGATTGCCGCGCAACGCGCCGCCGTAAGTGAGCAACTTGAGCGACTCGATGAACGCCTCCGGCGTGTCGGCGCGGCCGACGCCGAGGCGCTCGAACAACGCGTCATACCACGCGTCGTCGCCCGCCAGCGTCGCGGTGTGGCTGCGCGTGATGCGCGCGCCGATGGCCGAGCGGCCGACCTTCAACGCGACCATCGGGACGCCTTGCGCGCGGGCTTGCTCGGCGAGTCGCGCAAAGCGCGGCAAATCGTTCAGCCCTTCGATGTGCAAGCCGATCGCGGTGATTGAATCGTCTTCGCGCGCGCGCGCGAGCGCGGCGGCGATGCAGTCCTCGACTCCGACCACCGCTTGATTGCCGACGCTGACCAGCCACGCCAACGGCAGGCGTCGCTGCTGCATGCTCAAGTTCAAACTGACATTGCCGCTTTGCGAGAAGATCGCCGCGCCGCGTTGCGCGCGCGATGCGCCGTGATAGTCCGGCCACAACGCCGCGCCGGACAGCAGGTTGATGAAGCCGTAGCAGTTCGGACCGATGACCGGCATCGCGCCGGCGGCTCGAATCAGTCGCCGCTGACGCGCGTCGCCGTCGTCGGCGGCGTTGATATCCTCGCCTGCGCCGCGTGCGTCGTCGTTATCGTCTGCATTACGCGCGTCGCCGTCCTCGTCCGCGTTGCGCGCGCCGATCTCCTTGAAGCCGGAGGCATAGCACACCGCGCCGCCGGCGCCGAGGCGCGACAAGCGCGCGACCAGTTCGATGCTCGCCTCCGCCGGCACCGCGATGAACGCGACATCCGGCGGCGACGGCAACGCGTCGATGTCGGCGTAGCAACGCAGCCCTTCGATCGATCCACGCTTCGGATTGACCGCCGATAACGCGCCGTCGAATCCCAACTTGCGGCACTGCTGAATCACACGCGACGCCTCGACGCCGCCAATCACCGCGATCGAACGCGGATTGAGGCAACGATCGAGCCGCGCCGGATCAACGCGCGGCGCGGGGGCGGTGTTTTTCATGTTCGTTGTGTTGGTGTGTTGATCCAGCAGGTTTGTTTACTTTATTTGCCGTCTTTGCGCGTATCGTCCTTGATACGCGCCCTGCGGGCTCGCTGCGCTCGCGAAAAAACGCTCCCGGCGTTTTTTTCCCGCAACACATCCCCTGCCGTCATTCCCGCAGTCTTTAAGCGGGAATCCACACTCGCGCAAGCGAGTGAGGCAGACCGAAGGGCTGCTTGCTTTTGATGCGGGCGGGAATCGCGCGGCTTGCTCGCACCACCCCGCCAGATTGAAGATTGCCATCCGTGGCGACTGGATTCCGGCGTCCGAGCCGGAATGACGGCAAGGGAAAATCTCTGCGTGCAATCCATCCTTTACAACACGATCGCACAACACACTCCACACTCACCGATTCTCCAACGGCCGCAAAATCGCGCGCGAGATAATCATGCGTTGAATCTCCGAAGTGCCCTCCCAAATTCGCTCGACTCGCGCGTCGCGCCAGATGCGTTCCAGCGGTAGGTCGGCCATCAGTCCCATGCCGCCGTGAATCTGCAATGCTTCGTCGGCGATGAACGCCAGCGCCTCGGTCGCCGCCAGTTTCGCCATCGCGGCGTCCATGTCGTCCATGCCGCCGTTGTCCTCTTTCCACGCGGCGTGATAGGTCAGCAACTCGGCCGACTTGCGCTTCACTTCCATGTCGGCGAGTTTGAACGCGACGCCTTGGAACTTGCCGATGGTCTGGTTGAACTGCGTGCGCGTCGCGGCGTGATCGCAGGCGAGTTCGTATGCGCGGTCGCATCGTCCGAGGCAGATTGCGGCGACTTGCAGGCGCGTGTTGCCGAGCCAACTGTTGGCGACTTCGAAGCCGCGCCCGACTTCGCCGAGCACTTGCCGTTTGTGCACGCGGCAATCGTCGAACTCGAGGATTGCGTTGTGATAGCCGCGGTGCGACACGCTGCGGTAGCCGGCGCGCAGCGCGAATCCGGGCGCGCCTTTGTCCACCAAGAACGCGGTGATCTCCTTGCGCGCGCCGCGCGCGGTTTGCTCGACGCCGGTGGCGGCGAACAGGATGACGAAGTCGGCGACGTCGGCGTGGCTGATGAAGTGCTTCGCGCCGTTGATGACGAAGTCGTCGCCGTCGGCTTTCGCGGCGCACGACATCGAGCGCACATCCGAGCCGGCGCCGGGCTCGGTCATCGCCAAGCAATCGACTTTGTCGCCGCGGATGCACGGGTATAGATAGCGCTCGCGTTGTTCGCCGACGCAGGCTTGCAGGATGTTGCTCGGCCGCGCGACGGTGTATTGCAGCGCCATGCTGGCGCGTCCGAGCGCGCGGTCGAGCAGGCACATCGACAGCGCATCCAACCCGCCGCCGCCGATCTCCGCCGGCATGTTGGCGGCATACAAGCCGAGTTCGCGCGCGCGCTCGACGATGCGCCGGCGCAACGCATCGTCCACCGC
>JBPCXC010000151.1:0-5401 GCA_051008875.1 bacterium | reverse complement strand
CCTTGACCGGATGCGGGCGCGCCAACTTGCCCGAATGCGCCGCCGCCGCCGGCTTCGCCGGGCACGACGCCGCCGGGCATCGGTCCGGGCGAGTCGCCGTCGCCGCCGGCACCGCCGGCGCCGGCTTCATCGCCGGCGAGCAACGACTCGACTTGACCTAAGTCATCGGCTTTGCCGTCGCCGTCGAGGCTCGGCAGCGCAGTTGCGCCTTCGCTTGCGCCTGCGCAGTCCTTCGCCGCCCCGCCCGGCGGGCAGCGGCGTGCGGCGGCGAGGGTCAGCGGTCGCGGCAGGAAATGCCAATGGCGCACCGCGACGTCGTGCTCGCGCAGAATCGACATCGCCAGATAGAACTGGCCGACGCCATAGACATCGACGCGCAGGCGCTGGCGCTGCGTTTGGGTGAAGTTGCCGAGCCATTCGTGCATGCGGTTGAACTCGCGCAGCAACTCGCGCCGCGGCCAGATTTCGCCGGAGTAGAACTCGCGCGCGAAGGTCGGATGCAACTCCAGAATCGGCAGCACTTCGGGGTCGAGGGTCTGGTCGAGCGGCGAGGTCTCGTAGTCGTGCAGCACCGCCGGCGGACTCGCCGCCAGGCTGTTGAGCACCAGCGAGGTGCTGAACTTGTGCGCCATCACCGCGGCGACTTCGTCGGCTTGTTCGGCGTGGCGCTCGTCGCGCTCGACGCGCGCGGCGATGCTGACCACGATGACGATGATCAGCATCGCCACGCCGTTGGCGAGGATGTCCACCAGCGCGACGCCGGCGAAGTCGGGCATGCGCCAGGCGCGAGTCATGCCGTCACCGATGCGAACCGCGGCGTCGTCACCGTCCTCGTCGTCATCGGCGCGCGCGTCATGGGCGCTTTTCGGCGTAGTCGCGGATGTACGACGGGATTTCGTCGAGCGAGACCGACTTCAGGAACTCGTTGTCGGCGATGACCCAGCCGATGGTCAGCGCGCGTTGCGGCCACAAGCCGCGCAGGCATTCGCGCGCTTCGGCCATCGCGCCGACGCTGCCTTCGAGCAGGAAGAACACGATCTGCTCGTTGTCCTGCGCATACACGCGGCTGGCGTAGCGGACGAAGGCGCCGTCGGCGGCGCAGATTTCGCCGCGCCGGGCGTCGGCGCCGTTCTCGACGATGCGCAGCGAATCGGAGAACACCAGCACCGCGTAGCCAGCGCCGCCGTCCATCCGCTCGATGCGATACAAGCCGCTCTCGGAGGCGCGCTCGATGCGCTCGCGCACGGTCGCGCTGGAATGCAGATTGACCAGCAGCAAAAACACCAGCATCAGCGCGAACACGCCGCCGAAGATCGCCATCATCGGCGCGTTGTTCTCCTCTTGGCGGGCGAGGGTGTCGGGCGCGCCGCGCCGCGTCCGCACGCCCGAGCGAATGCCGCCGCGCGCGGGCGCGGAATCATCACCCACGGCTGGCGCCCCGCACTTCCCATTCGAGCGTCGCCAGCATGCGCTCCTCGGCGCGCTGCGCGAGCGACAGCAGCAGCATCAGCGCAACGCTGAGCGACAACGCGATCAGCGTGGTGTCGAAGGCGATGCCGAGCGGGGCGATGGCGCCGCTCAAGTCGCTCGACAGCCCGGAGAGCCCGCTATCGGAGCCGATGATGCGGCGGATGCCGTCGGCGGCGAGCGAGATGCCGAGCACGGTGCCGATGAAGCCGAGCACCGGCACCGCCCAGCCGATGTAGCGCGGGAACACGTATGATTCCTCGTGCCGCTGCCACAGCAAGGCGATGCTTTCCTCCAGCGCGCTGGCGGCGAAGGTCAAGGCGTTCAAACTCGCCACCATCGGCGCGCTCGGGTCGCCGCCGATGCGCCACTTCGCCAGCGCGCGACGCAGATGCCACGCGTTCCACTGCTTGCCGAGCAGCAGCAGCAAGCCCCAGAAGAACAACAGCACGGTGATCGGCGGGATGATGCCGCGCTCGAGGAAGCGATGGGTCACCACCTGCGCGCCCTCGGCGCCGCGGGCGAGCCAGTCCATGCCGAGTAGCGTGCCGGCGGTCAGCAGCAGCGCCGCGATCAACGCCGGCAGCAGGCGCGGACCCGATAGCAGCCGCGCTAGGCGCGCCAGTTCGCTCGGCTCCTCGGCGGCGCGCGCCGCGTCGAGCCACAAGTTGGCGCCATACAATGCCAGCGCGATCAAGAACATCGGCGCCATCCGCCTGGCGCCGGACACGCCGCCGGCATTGGCGCCGAGCGCCTGCCACGCCGGCGCCGCCAACGCCCCCGCCGCCGCCGCCAGCGCGAGCGTGCCGATCGCCTGCAACCACGCCAACGCTGTCCGCCGCCGCGAGTCGGCGCGGCTGACCGCCACCGCCATCGCCGTCAACGCGGCGGCGATCGCGATCAACAACGCGTTCTCAAGCCACTGCGGCCAGACGAACACATACACCGCATTGATCGCGACCAACGCGACCAGCACGAGGTGGAGAATAAGCAGCAGTCGAATCGACATGGGGATTCCCGATTGGTTGGTTGTGAGCGGCGATTGCGGGCGGATGCGTGCCAAGTCCAAGTGGCGCAGCGCGCGCGACAACATTATAATTGAATCTGGTTTGAACGGATTGGGTCGGTTGCGTTTTTCCGAATTGCGCGCGTCTTGCAGAGGCCGGTTCGGCGACTGGTTTGACCGCGGTTTTGATGGTCGGTGCAGCAGCCGATTCGCGGCGGTGTTGCTGTTGCTTGGCGCGATGTCGTTGCTTGCGCCGGCGGCGTTGGCCGATGCGGCGCGCTCGCAAGCCGAACTGGTCGAACTCAGGCACTCGATCAACGCCTTGCTCGCGCGCCTCGCCGATGAGCGCGCGCAGGCGCAGTCGCTCGGCGGCGAAGTCGAGGGCTTGGAGCGGCAACTCAGCGATTTGCTGGCGCAGCGCCGCGCCGAGATGCAGACCTTGCGCCAGTCCAAGGCGGTGCAAGTTGAACTTGACAATCGCCTGCGCGCGTTGGCGGCGCAACAGCGCGAATACCGCGACGATCTCGCCAAACTGGTGCGCGCGAGTTATCTGCTCGGTCGCGAGAGCGCGCTGAAACTGCTGCTTGGCCAGCGCGATCCGGCGCAGACCGCGCGCGCGTTGACGATCTTCCGCTATCTGTCGCAGGCGCGGCAGCGGCGCCTCGAAACCGGCGCGGCGTTGCAACATGAACTGACCGCCGCGCGCGCCGAATCAGCGCGCCAGCAACAGCGACTGGAGCAGTCGTTGCATCGTCTGGCGCAGAATCAAACCCAACTCGATGCCAAGCGCGCCGCGCGCGAACGCAGCCTAGCCGCGATCCGCGCGCAAATGCGCGAAGGCCGCGCGCAAGTCGGACGGTTCCAACGGCGCGAGCAAGAACTGGCGCAACTGCTGGTGCAACTGCGGCGGCGGAAGCCTGCGGTGGATGCGACGCGGAATGTCGCCGCGGCGCAAGTCGCGGATGTTGCCGAACAAATCATCGCTGACGCTGACACGAACACGGACACGAACACGAACACGGACGTCATCGCCGACACGAACGCGCACGCGAACACGCACACTATCGCTGACACCGACGCTGACACGAACACCGACACGAACACGAACACCGACGCAAATACGGACGCGCCATCCACCGACCCACCGCGCGCGCGGTTCGCGTTAGCCGGTTTCCAGCAGTCCAAAGGCGAACTGAGCGCGCCAGTCGCCGGGCGCGTTGCGGCGCGGTTTGGCCAGCCGCGGCCGGAGAGCGGGTTGGCTTGGCAGGGGTTGATGCTCGAGGCGGCCGAGGGCGCGGAGGTGGTTGCGATTTATTCTGGCCAAGTGGTGTTCTCGGACTGGTTCCGCGGCTATGGGCAGTTGCTGGTGCTCGACCACGGCGATGGCTACATGAGTCTATACGGCCACAACCGCGCGTTGCGCGCGTCCATCGGCGCGGCGGTCGAGGCCGGCGATTCGATCGGCGAGGTCGGCTCGACCGGCGGCTTGGACCGGCCCGGGCTTTACTTCGAAATCAGGCATAATGGCGAGCCGCGCGACCCGTTGGACTGGTGCCGCATCTAACCGCGCGGGCAGTAGCCTACGAGCGAGCATGAAATCACGCGCAACGTCAATCCACTCCGCCGCGTTAGCCGCATTGCTGTGGTGCGGCTTGCTGCTCGGCGGCGCGGCGCTCGACGTCGCCCGCGCCGATGACGCCGCCGATGACGCCGCCGATGCCGCCGATGAGTCATCGCTGCCGCTCGAGACGTTGCGCGTGTTCGCCGAAGTGTTCGGCAAGATCAAGAGCGAATACGTCGATCCATCCGACGACGACGCGTTGTTGCGCGACGCCATCGAAGGCATGCTCGCCGGGCTCGATCCGCATTCGGTGCTGCTCGGCGCCGAGGCGTTCAAGGAGATGCGGATTACGACCGATGGCGAGTTCGGCGGGCTCGGGCTCGAGGTGGTGGTCGAGGGCGGCTTCATTAAGGTGGTCGCGCCGATCGACGACACTCCGGCGCATCGCGCCGGCATCCGCGCCGGCGATGTGATTATGCGGCTTGACGGCGCGCCGACGCGCGGCATGGGGATTCGCGAGGCGGTCGATTTGCTGCGCGGCGAGCCGGGCACCGAAATCGTGCTGAGCCTCGCGCGCGAGGGCGAAAACGAGTTGATCGAAGTCACTTTGGTGCGCGCGATCATCAAGACCGCCAGCGTCAAAAGCGAGATGCTCGAGGACGGCTTCGGCTACATCCGCATCACCAGTTTCCAACTCGGCACCGGCGCCAGTTTGCGCGTCGCGATCGAGTCGTTGCGCGCGAGCGAGTCCGGACTCAACGGACTGGTGCTCGACTTGCGCAACAATCCCGGCGGCGTGCTCGGCGGCGCGATCGAGGTCAGCGACGCATTCCTCGACCACGGTCTGATCGTCTCCACCCGCGGACGCAATGCCGACGCCGACCACGCCTTCAGCGCGAGCGCGCGCGACTTGACCGACGACGCGCCGATGGTGGTGCTGGTCAACGGCGGCTCGGCCTCGGCGGCGGAGATCGTCGCCGGCGCGCTGCAGGATCACCGCCGCGCGATCATCCTCGGCACCAGCACCTTCGGCAAGGGCTCGGTGCAAAGCGTGATCCCGACCGAGGACGGCGGCGCGCTGAAGTTGACCACGGCGCGCTACTACACGCCGTCCGACCGCTCGATCCAAGCGCGCGGCATCGTGCCCGACATCGTGGTCGCGCCGCGCCGCGTTAACGTTAATAGTGACGGCGACGAACCGGCGTCGGACGAGTTCGCGTTATCCAAACATGTTCGCGAGTCGGATCTCGCCGGGCATCTTGCCAACGAGCGCGACGACGACGGCGACGACGCGCCGCCCGCGCGCGGCTTGGCGGCGCGCGATCATCAAGTTGGCGAAGCGCTGAAGTTGCTGAAGGGGATGAGCC
>JBPCXC010000150.1:0-9034 GCA_051008875.1 bacterium | reverse complement strand
CGCCATAGACGGGCGGCGGCACGTTTTCCGCCGCCCGTTTTTTATGTCCGCAGTAAAACCACGGTCACGAATCGCCGTCACCGTTCGCAACACCACCGACACCATCAACTCCGTCACCGTTCTTAATCCGAACCGCAACGACCGAAGCGCAGTCAGTTTTTTCGCTAGGCAAGGCGGGCGAGGAGAGAGCGAGTGCGCGTATATGAATACGTAAACGAGCGCACGACGAGCGCAACGCAGCCTAGCGGAAAAAATGCAAGCGACACCAATACAACGAAATATCATTTCACGCCTGTGGAACGATAAGAACACGCGCTCGATGATCATCCAGATCGTCGCGCTGATCGCGATCCTGTTGTTCTTCGGCTACATGGTGCGCAACGCGATCGTCAATCTGGAGGCGATCGGCAAGGGCTTCAGCTTCGGCTTCCTGTGGCAGCCGGCGAGCTACGACATCAACCAGTCGTTCATCGAATACAACTCGCGCTCGCCGCATATCCGCGCGACCGTGGTCGGCATCCTCAACACCTTGGCGATCGCCGTCGCCGGCGTGATCCTGGCGACCATCGTCGGCTTCCTGCTCGGCGTGATGCGGCTGTCGAAGAACTACCTGACCGCCAAGATCTCCTACGTGTACATCGAGTATGTGCGCAACGTGCCGGTGCTGGTGCACATCCTGATGGTGCACGGCATTCTGGTGCAAGTGCTGCCGCATCCGCGCGACGCGGCCAGCATCGGCGATAGTTTGTTCCTGTCCAACCGCGGCGCGCAGGTGCCGAAGCCGCTGTTCGAGCCGCTGTTCTGGATCGTGCTGGCGGTGTTCGTCGTCGGCGCGATCTTCACCTGGTGGTTCCGCCGCTACGCCAAGGACTTGCAGAACCGCACCGGGCGCGCGCTGCCGGTGTTCTCGGTCGGATTGGGCGCGGTCATCGGCGCGCCGCTGCTGATGTATTTCATCCTCGGCAGCCCGATCGTGTGGGAAATCCCCGAACTGCGCGGCTTCAACTTCCAAGGCGGCTACGCGCTGCGACCCGAGTTCATCGCGCTGTGGCTCGCGCTGTCGCTGTACACCGCCGCCTTCATCGGCGAGATCGTCCGCGCCGGAATCCTCGCGGTCGACTACGGTCAGACCGAAGCCTCGGCGGCGGTCGGCTTGAGCCGCAGCCGCACGCTCAACTTGGTGGTCATCCCGCAGGCGTTGCGCGTGATCGTGCCGCCGCTGACCAGCCAGTACCTCAACCTGACCAAGAACTCGTCGCTCGCCATCGCCATCGGCTACATGGACATCGTCGCCACCATCGGCGGCATCTCGCTCAACCAGACCGGGCGCGAGATGGAATGCATGATCATCGTGCTGATGCTGTACCTCTCCATCTCGCTGTCGATCTCGGCGTTCATGAACTGGTATAACAAACGCATTAAGTTAGTCGAACGCTGACGATGACGATGACGACGACAACCAAAACTTACGACGTCGGCGAGCATCCCGACCTGCCGCCGCCGGCGAACATCAGCGGCGTGGTCGGCTGGATGCGCGGCAACCTGTTCTCGTCGCCGCTGAACATCGCGATGACCGTGCTCTCGGCGTGGTTTTTGTGGTGGATTTTGCCGCCGGCGCTGTCGTGGTTCTTCATCGACGCCGCCTACACCGGCGCCGACCGCAACGAGTGCCTCGCCAACGCGCCCGACGGCGCCTGCTGGGCGTTCGTCAACGAAAGACTGCGGCTGTTCACCTACGGATTCTATCCGGCCGAGCATCGCTGGCGGGTCAACCTGTCGTTCGTGCTGCTCGCGCTGGCGGTCGTGCCGGTGCTGTTCGACAAAGTGCCGCATCGCAAATACGGGCTGTACTACGCCGTCGCCTTCCCGTTCATCGCCGCGTATCTTTTGCTCGGCGGCGAGTTCCAACTCGGCGACTATGCCGTCGGCTTGGCTTCGGTGCCGACCGACAAGTTCGGCGGCTTCATGCTGACCTTGGTGATCGGCGTCACCGGCATCGCCTTCTCGCTGCCGATCGGCATCGTGCTCGCGCTCGGGCGGATGTCGAAACTGCCGATCATCCACATCTCGTCGATCTGCTTCATCGAGTTCATCCGCGGCGTGCCGCTGATCACGCTGCTGTTCGTCGCCTCGACCATGCTCAACTACTTCCTGCCGCCGGGCTCGACCTTCGACCTGCTGCTGCGGGTGCTGATCATGGTGACGCTGTTCGCATCCGGCTACATGGCCGAGGTCATCCGCGGCGGGCTGCAGGCGATCCCCTCCGGCCAAGTCGAAGCCGCCGACGCGCTCGGCTTGAAGTACTGGCAGGCGATGCGCCTGATCGTGCTGCCGCAGGCGCTGAAGATCTCCATCCCCGGCATCGTCAACACCTTCATCGGCTTGTACAAGGACACCACGCTGGTGATCATCATCGGCCTGCTCGACCCGCTCGGCATCGGCCGCGCCTCGGTCGCCGACACCAAGTGGGCCGGCCTTTCCACCGAACTCTACGCATTCGTCGCGGTGTTCTTCTTCGTCTCGTGCTTCAGCATGGCGCGCTATTCGCTGTATCTCGAAGGCAAGTTGGAAACCGGACACAAAAGATAAAAGACCGCGAGGCAATCCCATGTCAAACGAAACCAACGCAACCACCGCAACCGACGCGCCGGCGCAGTCCGCCGACAGCGAAGTCGCGATCAACATCGTCGCGATGCACAAATGGTACGGCGAGTTCCATGTGCTGAAGGACATCAACTTAGCGGTCACCCGCGGCGAGCGCATCGTCATCTGCGGCCCGTCCGGCTCCGGCAAATCGACCATGATCCGCTGCATCAACCGGCTGGAGGAGCATCAGCAGGGCGACATCATCGTCGACGGCGTGGAGTTGACCAACGACCTGAAGAACATCGAGGCGATCCGCCGCGAAGTCGGCATGGTGTTCCAGCACTTCAACCTGTTCCCGCACCTGACCGTGCTCGAGAACTGCACGCTGGCGCCGATCTGGGTGCGCAAGACGCCGCGCGCCGAAGCCGAGGAGGCGGCGATGAAGTACCTCGCGCGGGTGAAGATCCCCGAGCAAGCCGCCAAGTTCCCCGGCCAGTTGTCCGGCGGCCAGCAGCAGCGCGTGGCGATCGCCCGCAGCCTGTGCATGAACCCGCGCATCATGCTGTTCGACGAGCCGACCTCGGCGCTCGACCCGGAGATGATCAAGGAAGTGCTCGACGTGATGGTCGAACTCGCGCAGGAAGGCATGACCATGCTGTGCGTGACGCACGAGATGGGCTTCGCCAAGACCGTCGCCAACCGCGTGATCTTCATGGACGGCGGCGAGATCATCGAGGAGAACACCCCCGACCTGTTCTTCGACCACCCCAAGCACGACCGCACCAAACTCTTCTTGAGCCAGATTTTGAGTCACTGAGGCGTCACCGGCGTCACGCTCATAAGCGCAGTCAGTTTTTTCGATCGGCAAGGCGCGCGAAGAGTGAGTGAAGGAGCGTATATTAAATACGTGACTGAACGAACGATGAGCAGCAACGCCGCCGAGCGGAAAAAATGCAAGCGTCAATCGTCTAACGTCGCCGCGCCGTAATACCGCCACATCAGCAGCGACACGCTGCTGCGGTGCGGCGACCATCGGCGCGCGATTTGCGCGGTGCGCTTGGCGTCGGGGCGCGCGCGCAACGAAGCGTAATGCTGCACCGCGACTTGCAGCGCGAGATCGCCGGCCGGGAACACATCGTCGTGACCGAGCGCGAACATCGCGTAGATCTCCGCCGACCATCTGCCGATGCCGCGAATCGCGATCAACTCGGCGATCGCCGACTCGGAGTCGAGTTCGCCGATCGCATCCAAGTCGATCTTCTTGTGCGCGACCATGCGCGCGAGTCCATGCGCGTAGTCAACCTTCTGCCGCGACAAGCCGCATTCACGCAGTTGCGCGCGGTCGCGGTTGAGTATCGTGCGATGCGTGATGCGCCGACGGCACAGCGTTTCAATGCGCGACCAAATCGTCGCCGCCGCGGCGGTCGAAAGTTGCTGCGAGACGATGATGCGCAGCAGCGTTTGGAATCCGGGCGGACGCGTGCGCGGCGGCGGATAGCCGATGCGCGCGAGCAAGTCGCGCAGCCGAGGATCAATCTTCGCGGCGCGATTCAATTCCCGCCGCAACTTCCGCGCGGCGTGTTGGTCGGAGGTGGTGCGCGTCATCGAGGATCAAAGGGCGTTCGCGGACGGAGCGCTCGGTCAGCGGCTTCACCATCGGTTTGACCAGCCGCGTCGATGCGACGAATGCGCGCCGGGTCGGCTACAATGCGCGCTATCAGTCCGTCCGATCACCATCCTACCACTGCCAAACCCATGCGCGTGCTCATCATCGAAGACGACCAAGCGACCGCGGCGTACATCCAAAAGGGACTGATCGAAGCCGGCCACGCGGTTGACATCGCCGCCAGCGGCGACGACGGGCTGGCGCTGGCGACCAACGAGAACTATCAGGCGTTGATCGTCGACCGCATGCTGCCGAACCTCGACGGCTTGTCGCTGATCTCGCTGCTGCGCGAAGCCGGCGACAAGACTCCGGCGCTGATCCTGAGCGCGCTCGGCGAAGTCAACGATCGCGTCGAAGGCTTGCGCGCCGGCGGCGACGACTACCTGACCAAGCCGTTCGCCTTCTCCGAAATGCTGGCGCGCTTGGAGGCGCTGGCGCGGCGCGCCACCGCCGAGGCGCAGCAGACCGTGCTGGTCGTCGGCGAACTGCGCATGGACTTGCTCGGACGCGAAGTGCGGCGCGGCGACACGGTGATCGAACTGCAGCCGCGCGAGTTCCGCCTGCTCGAGTACCTGATGCGCCACAGCGAGCAAGTGGTCACCCGCACCATGCTGCTGGAGAATGTGTGGGACTACAACTTCGACCCGCAGACCAACGTCATCGACGTCCACATCAGCCGCCTGCGCCGCAAGATCGACAAGAACTTCGACGCGCCGATGCTGAACACGGTGCGCGGCGCCGGCTACATCCTGCGCGACGCGCAAGCGAAGTGACCGCGCGGCGCAAACTCTTCCATAGTTACACCTCGCGGCTGGCGGTGCTGTACGCGTTCATCTTCAGCGTCTCGACGCTGCTGCTGTTCTACTTCTTCTATCTGTTCACCGCGCCGTACATGGCGCAGCAAGTGGACAACACCATCCAAGCCGAGATCCAAGGACTCGCCGAGCGCTACGACAACGAAGGCTTGGGCGGACTGACCGCGCTGATCGCCGACCGCGTCGATCGCCAGAAGGCGCGCGGCACCGGCAACTCGATCTATCTGCTGACCACCTACACCTTCAAGCCGCTGGTCGGCAACCTCGACCGCTGGCCGAAGAACGCCACGGTGGCGGACGATTGGATCGAGTTCGATCTGGTCATCAACCAAGAGACCAACCAAACGCATCTCGCGCGCGCCAAAATTTTTCGCTTGCCGGGACGCTACGGGCTGCTGGTCGGACGCGACATCAACCAGTTGATCGAGGTCAAGCGGCGCATCACCCAAGCGTTGATCTGGGGCTTCGCGATCATGCTGCTGCTGGCGGTCATCGGCGGTCTGATCCTGAGTCGGCGCACGGTGCGCAAGATCGAGCGCATCAACCAGACCACGCGCAACATCATGTCCGGCGACTTGTCGCGGCGCGTGCCGCTGACCGGACACAACGACGACTTCGATCAAGTCGCGGCGAACCTGAACCAGATGCTCGACCGCATCCAGAGTCTGATGGAGGACATCCGCCGCGTCTCCGACAGCATCGCGCACGACCTGCGCACGCCGCTGACGCGGCTGCGCCAGCACCTCGAAGCGGCGCGTCGGCGGGAGACGCCGGACTCCGAGTCGACGCGCTTGTTGGAAGGCGCGATCAAGGAGGCCGACTCGCTGCTGTCCACCTTCTCCTCGCTGCTGCGCATCGCGCGCATCGAATCCGGGCAGATCAAGTTCGGCTTCAGCCAGATCGACTTCCACGCCTTGGTCGGCGACATCATCGAGTTCTACGAGCCGCTGGCGGAGGCACGGCAGCAACGCCTCGAGACCGAGATTCAATCCGGCATCGAGTTCTTCGGCGACCGCGACCTGCTGTTCCAAGCGGTCGCCAACCTGATCGAGAACGCGATCAAGTACACCCCGCGCCGCGGCCGCATCGGCGTCGCGCTGGCGCGCCGCGGCGACCACGCGATCATCACCGTCGCCGACAACGGCCCCGGCATTCCGGCGAACGAACGCGACAACGTGTTCCGCCGATTCTACCGCCTCGACCAAAGCCGCAGTTCAAGCGGCAACGGACTCGGGCTCAGCATGGTCTCGGCGGTGGTCGCGATGCACAACGGCAGCATCGAACTGCAAGACAACCATCCCGGCCTGCGCACCGTGATGAAACTGCCGCTGGCGACGCAGAGCGAGGAGTCGGCGAGCGCATCATCGCAAAACCCATCAACCGCACCGCCGCAAAACGAACCCACGCCGTCAGTCGGCCAAGCGGCTTGATTGGCGCGAAGCGAGCACGCCCTTCGGACTCGCTACCGCAAGTGGCTTAGCTAACGCTCGCGCTACATCAACAAAAAAATAAAATCCAAATCACAGTGCGACCGGAGCACCGAGCAACACTGAAACGTGCGTCGGACATTTACAAACAATGCCGTCATTCGCCGTCACATTAAACGCCATCGCGCCGGTCGTGCTGTGCTTGTTGCTCGGCAAGTTGCTGACGCGCGCGCGGTTGTTCCGCGACCTCGACTGGGCGTCGCTCGAGAAGATCATGTTCTGGGTGTTCCTGCCGCCGCTGATCTTCACCGCCATCGTGCGCGGCGACTTCGCCATCGGCGCGAGTTTGAAACTCGCCGCGGTGTTCGTCGTCGCGCAGACTTCGACCGCGCTGCTCGCGGTCGCGCACGCGCGCATCGCCCGCTTGCCGACGGCGACGATGACTTCGCTGTTCCAAAACGCGGTGCGCTGGAACAACATCATTCCGATCGCGCTCGCCACCGCGCTGTATGGCGACGCCGGCTTGGAGTTGGTCGCGATCGCGCTCGCGGTGATGGTGCCGATCGCCAACGCGAGTTGCATCGTGGTGATGGAATACGCGCTGCCGCGCGCGCACAACGCATCGGCGTGGGCGAAGGCGGCGGCGGTGCTGAAGAACCCGCTGATCGTCGCCTGCATCGCTGGACTGGGCGTGAAAATCATCGGCGTTCCATTGCCGGACGCGCTCACCGGCACTCTCGACATCCTCGCCGCCGCGACCCTCGGCGTCGGCTTGCTGGTGGTCGGCGCCAGCATCTCGCCGGAGCAAATGCGCCGCGCGCGCCTGCACATCGCGCTCGCCACCACGCTGAAAATCATCGCCATGCCGCTGCTCACGCTCGCGCTGACCATCGTCGCCGGCATCGACGGCTTGGCGCGCGTGATCGCCGTGCTATGCGCCGCCGCGCCGACCGCGATGCAAGGCTACATCGTCGCGCGCAACATGGGCGGCGACGCGGAACTGATGTCATCCATGATCGCCACCGGCCACCTCGCCGCCGGAATCACGATCCCGCTGATGCTATGGCTGGCGATTTCGGTGTAGCGCAACCTCGACGCGCGACCACCCTTCGCCGTCGCCAAAAGAAAGCAATCCTTCGGCTTGCCTCACTTGCTTGCGCAAGTGTGGATTCCCGCTTAACAGACTGCGGGAATGACGGCGAAGAAAAGAAAACCTCGCCTACGCGACATCAACGGTGTCGTCCACCGCTTTCATGCTCAAGCGCACGCGCCCTTGCTTGTCGACTTCGAGCACTTTCACCTTGACCACATCGCCTTCGCTGAGCACGTCGCTGACTTGATTGACTCGTTCGCGGGAGATTTGCGAGATGTGCACCAAGCCGTCGCGGCCGGGCAGGATGTTGACGAATGCGCCGAAGTCCATCAGCCGCACCACCTTGCCTTGGTACACCGTGTCCACCTCGACCTCGGCGGTGATCTGCTCGATGCGTCGTACCGCCTCTTGCGCGGCGGCGTTGTCGGTCGAGGCGATCTTCACCGTGCCGTCGTCGTCGATGTCGATGTTGACGCCGGTCTCCTCGGACAGCGCGCGGATCACCGAGCCGCCCTTGCCGATCACGTCGCGGATCTTCTCCGGGTTGATCTTGATGGTGACGATGCGCGGCGCGTAGTCGGACATTTCGGCGCGCGGCTCGGCGAGCGCGCGCGCCATCTCGTCGAGGATGTGCAGCCGCCCGCGCTTCGCCTGCTCCAACGCCTGGCGCAGGATCTCGGCGGTGATGCCGTCGATCTTGATGTCCATCTGCAATGCGGTGACGCCGGCGGCGGTGCCGGCGACCTTGAAGTCCATGTCGCCCAAGTGGTCTTCGTCGCCGAGGATGTCGGTGAGCACGGCGAACTGCTCGCCCTCCTTGATGAGTCCCATGGCGACGCCGGCGACCGGCGCCTTGGTGCGCACGCCGGCGTCCATCAGCGCGAGGCTTGCGCCGCACACCGTCGCCATCGAACTCGAGCCGTTGGATTCGGTGATCTCGGACACCAGGCGGGTGGTGTACGGGAACTCGTCTTGGCTCGGCATGACCGCCTTGATCGCGCGTTTGGCGAGGTTGCCGTGGCCGATCTCGCGGCGCTTCGGCGAGCCGACGCGGCCGGTCTCGCCGACGCAATACGGCGGGAAGTTGTAGTGCAGCATGAAGGCGTCGCGGTAGTCGCCCTGCAGCGCATCGACGATCTGCGAGTCGCGCTCGGTGCCGAGCGTGACCACCACCAGCGCCTGCGTTTCGCCGCGGGTGAACAGCGCCGAGCCGTGGGTGCGCGGCAGCAAGCCAGTTTCGATTTGGATCGGTCGCACGCTGTGCGGGTCGCGGCCGTCGATGCGCGGTTCGCCGGCGAGGATGCGGCTGCGCACCGCGGTTTTTTCGAGGCGCTTGACTTCATCCGCGACCGCGTCCTTGGCGTCTTTGTCAACGTCGCCGTCGGCGTTCGGCGGGCACAGCGCGCTGGCGACGCCCTGGCGAATCTCGGCCAGCGCGGTCTGGCGC